>JAKSOJ010000001.1 GCA_024405645.1 Phascolarctobacterium sp.
TGTGACATAATCTTTTCTCCTTAGATACTAACCTTACCACCGGTTAATTTATTCAGAATCAAGTTACCTACTAATACGATAATCAAAATGATTACGGAAAGTACGGAAGCATTTTGAGTATCTGCATAGGTTTGCAGTTCGTACAAGAGTACGCCAATGGTCTTGGTATCTGCACCATAAAGCAGGTTTGACATTGTCAATTCATAGAAGCTCGGCATGAAAATGAGGAACCAGCCAGCGATGATGGAAGGTGCAATCAAAGGCATGATAATATCTTTGCAGCAACGAATCCAGGAAGCACCGGAGTTAAGAGCAGCTTCTTCCAAGGAAATATGTACTTGGCTTAAGGAAGCTGCAATGGTTCTAACGCTCATGGTCATGTATTTAACCAGGTAGGAAACAATCAAGATCCACATAGTGGAATAAATGTTAAGTCCATAGTTACCAGAGAAGGTAATAATAAGGGCCAAAGCAATTACGATGGACGGAGTGGAACCGCCAAGAACGACCAGAAGGTCGGGAATGCTACGACCGGTAATATTGGTCTTAACGGAAAGATAAGCCACGAAAATAGAAAGCAGGGTACCGATGCAAGCTGCAATAATTGCATACTCAACGGACAGCCAAATACTTTCGAGATATTGGGTAGAAGTGATAACAGGAACCCAAGCATCGAAGCCGAAGTTGGAAAGTTCGATACCTTTAGACATACTTACAAGGAAGCTTGTCATGATAATGGAACCCAAGGGCAAAATTACGGAGATGAATGCATAACCACCTACGAAGAGGAGGGCAGCCCATTTCCATTTGCCAAGTTCAACGATATTAGGACGAGTGCTCTTACCAGAAATGGTGGTATAGTCTTTACGACCGAGCATATAGGTCATGAAGAACAGCAAGAAGTTAGCAAGAACCATCAGGGATACTGCTAAAGCCGTTGCATCACGAATACCTTTATCGTCGCCCATGTAAACGAAGGTTACGATACGAGTAGTTAATACTTCAATGTTACCAGGCATACCGACAATTGCAGGAATACCAAAGCAAGAGCCAGCAGCGATAAATACCAAGAGGCCACCAGCCAAAATGGAAGGAGCCATCAAGGGAAGGGTTACATCCCAAAGAGTTTTCAACGGACTTGCACCAGATACGCGTGCAGCTTCTTCCAAGGTCGGGTCCATTTTTTCCATTGCGCGGGAAATAGTAATGAATGCGAAAGGAGAATAGAACAGAGTAAGTACCCAACCCAAGCCCCACATGGTATAAATGTCAAAGGGAGCTTTGGAAAGATGGAACATCCATTTGAAAACGTCATTCAAATAGCCAACAGATGGGTTCAAAAGCTGTACCCAAGCGATTGCACCTACATAGGGAGGAATCATATAGGAGGCTACAAGAATAGTACGGAAGGTTTTCTTGCCAGGCAGGTCCGTACGACCAACCAACCAAGCCAGAGGGAAAGTAATAATTACGGAAGCAATCATTACACCCAAGGAAAGATATATTGTATTCGTTAATGCACGCCAGTTAACATCTTTGCCATAAACATCACGGTAGTTGGAAATATCGAACTGACCATTAATGAACAAGCTATCGTAGATGAGGACAAGCATAGGGAATACTATGAAGTATAAAAGAACTAAAACAGACAGTGCAATTACGATAAATTTACTGTCTAAACGAGGCAGAGATTTCAATTTGGATCCTTTCCCCGACTTACGTCGGAAAATTGCAAATCAGGGGGCGTAATTTTACGCCCCCTGGCCGCAATTATAAGTTATTTAGTTAAGGTACCAAAATTATTTTTTATCCATTACACGAGTACGGAACTCTTCTTTAATTTTAGCTTCTTCTTTAGCAAGTTTTTGCCAATCGATCTTGATTGCGCCCGGCAGCAAATCTTTCAAAGGTTTAACTGCGCCGTTAGGAACTGCTACGTCAGCACGAACAGAGTGCATCCAGCCTTTAACAACTGCTTGTTGGCCTTCTTTGGTCAGCCACCAATCAACCATAGCTTTAGCGCCTTCAGGATTCTTGGTAGTTTTGAAGATACCGATCGGGCTGTTGATGATTACGCAGCCTTCTGCAGGATAAGCAACTGCCAGGGGTTCTTTTTTCTTTTCACGAAGTTTGAGAACGTTTTCTTCGAGAATCATAGCTGCTACATATTCGCCAGTTAAGAGTTTGTTTTGAATTGCGGAGTTACCTTCTTCAACGCGGAGGCCGTTAGCTTTCAGTTTGTCGAAGTATTCCCAACCGAGTTTGTCAGCAATAGCGCCAACTGCTACATAGGCAGTACCGGAAAGCATGGGGTTAGGCATAGCAATTTTGCCTTTGTATTTAGGATCGCAAAGATCTGCCCAAGATTTCGGAATCATGTCGCCTTTGGTCTTATCAGCGTTGTAAGCGATAATCATGTTGTTGATACGTACTGCAGTCCAAGCACCTTTAGGATCTTTGTCAGCAATAACGTCTTTGCAGTTAGGAGATACATAGTCTAACAGCAAATCTTTGTCTTTCAGATAGTAGTAGTAGGAAGGATCTGCAACCATCAGAACGTCAGCGCCAATTTTGTTAGCTTTGATTTCGCCAGCAATTTTGGTTTTAACTTTTTCGGTGCCACCTTGGAACCAGGTTACTTTCAAGCCAGGGAAAGCTTTTGCTACATTAGGTTTGCAAAGGGTGTCGATGATGTCAGGATAAATAGAAGTATAAACCATTACATCGCCAGAAGGACCTTTTTTAGCGTCAGCTGCTTTTTTGTCGCCGCCGCCACAACCTGCTACTGCGATAGAGAGTGCTAATACTGCTGCTGCACCAAGTGCCCATTTAGATTTGCTCATGATAATTCCTCCTTGAATTATATAAATAAATTATTTTTTATCCATTACACGCACACGGAATTGCTCTTTAATTTGAGCTTCTTCGGTAGCGAGTTTTTGCCAGTTAACTTTTACAGCGGTCTTCAAAAGTTCGCTAATCTTAGGAGCGGTAGTAGGCGGATTTACGTCGCCACGTACGGAGTGCATCCAGCCTTTAACAACTGCTTGTTGACCTTCTTTAGACAGCCACCAATCTACGAGAGCTTTAGCGCCTTCAGGATTCTTGGTGGTGTTAAAGATTGCAATCGGGGAAGGAACGGAAATAATACCGTCAGTCGGATATTGAACCTTCAGAGGTTCTTTCTTCTTTTCAACGAGTTTCAGAATGTTTTCTTCAAGAATCATTGCTGCTACATATTCGCCAGTCAGAAGTTTGTTTTGAATAGCAGAGTTGCCTTCTTCAACGCGAATGCCATTAGCTTTCAGTTTGTCGAAGTATTCCCAACCATATTTGTCAGCCAATGCGCCAGCTGCTACATAAGCAGTACCGGAAAGCATGGGGTTAGGCATAGCAATTTTGCCTTTGTATTTAGGATCTAACAAGTCTTGCCAAGATTTCGGAGCATCTGCTTCTTTGGTCTTTTCGGTGTTGTAAGCAATAATCATATTAGAAATACGAACTGCAGTCCAAGCGCCTTTAGGATCTTTATCAGATACTACGTCTTTTTGGTTCGGGGAAACGTAGTCTAACAAAAGTTTTTGGTTTTGAAGTGCCAGGTAGTAGGAAGGATCAGCTACCATCAAAACGTCAGTACCAATCTTTTTAGCTTTAATTTCGCCAGCAATTTTGGTTTTAACTTTTTCGGTACCACCTTGGAACCAGGTTACTTTAAGATTCGGGAATGCTTTTGCTACGTTAGGTTTGCACATGCCGTCAATGATGTCGGGGTAAATGGAAGTATAAACCATTACATCACCAGAAGGACCTGCAGCTTTTTTGTCAGCAGCTTTTTTGTCTCCACCGCCGCAACCAGCTACTGCAACGGATAATGCCAGCACTGCTGCTGCGCCAAGAATCCATTTAGACTTACTCATAAGAACAACTCCTTTTCCTCTTCAGTATAATTTATTAATCACGTAATGAAACAAACAGTATACACCTGTTAATTAAATAATTCGTCATATTCCTGCCTTTTCCTCTTTACAGTTAACAGTATTTGCAAATTAAATTAAGATTTTGTGTTAAATATATATTTAATTCGAGGACATTCCACCACAAAATTACAAACAGTGTATTTTGTCCTACTTGGAACAATTCCGTCCCACTTAAATTCTTGCCAAATAGTTCAATTCCCAAGCCGGCACATATGGATGTTTACGCAGGTAAATTTTATAAAGAGGATTAATCTGCTTAATCAAGAGAGGCAAGCTCAAAAGATCCTCGTCATAATGGTAGCTAGCTACAAAAAGTTTTGGAGTAAACTCATTAATTGTTTTCTCCCCACCCATCAATGCCTGCTTTTCAAAACCTTCCACATCAAATTTTATGTAAGTAAAACCATTTTCATCAGCCAAATTATCAATGGTTTCGATTTGCACTTGAGCTTTAGAAGCTTCTACAAAGGTTGATTGACGCCCTCCCGAATCAGAAAATCCCATCACGCCAACGGTATCACCTATGCCGCATTCCTTAACCTCAACACTTATTCCTTGCTCTAGTAATTCTTCTGCCTTAGCTCTAAGCTTTCTTGCATTGCGTCTGTCCGGCTCCACTGCCACAATCCTTTGCGACCTATTGTCAGTCAAACGCAGAAACTCGTCCACCGTATCTCCATTATAAGCCCCAAGATCTAAATATCTTTCTTCATCACACCAAGAAAAAATCTCACGCAAATCATCTTCACGCTTTGTTTCGCACGCAAATAAATATTTCAGTTTACCACTCAATTTATAATTAAGAGTGCAGGCAAAAACCTCTTTGGATTTTTCATCCTCCAAGAGTTCGTATACCTTAGTAATACGCTCTTCGTTCTTGCTCAACCAACCATTACTTACCAATTCTTTTTCCGAGAAAAGCGGCAAATGTGGAGCAACTGTTTCATGCAAGTCAGATAGCTCTTTAAACCTAGCAAGAACCTCTGATCTTTCGCTTGCAAAAGCAATAACTATAAGTATATCGCTGCCAAATTTCGTAATTATGTCGGTATATTTTTCAACAATCAAGCCACGAAAGCTTTGGTATCGCACAAACTCATCAGTTGCGAAAATCCCGCTAACTTTTACGCTATTTGCTTCGCACCAATTTATAATTTTGTCGGCTCCATTCCCCATACCATAGAGCACGATGGGCTTCTTAGTATTTCGCAAATTATCCCATACGCTCTCGGTCTCTTTAATAAAATTAAGCATAATTCCTCCACAGTTGATTTATACCATTTGTTCTATCTGATAGTCTAGCTTATGTAACAGTATTATACCCTACTTTTTAAAGCATTTATATAGTGACTCTACATTTATATAGTGACTCTATAAGAATAATATGATAGAATATTTTTATTAGGAATCACCACCGCGGAGGTTATCTATTATGTCCCTTTTAGAATCTGGCGAAAACTACTTAGAGGAAATCCTCATTCTCACTAAGCGTAATGGTAGTGTTCGCTCCATTGATATTGCCAATGAAATGGAATACACCAAAGCAAGTGTTAGTCGTGCCATGAGCAATTTGAAACGCGACAATTATATCATCATGGAGGCAGATGGCCGTATCCTTCTTACCAAGGAGGGTCTAAAGAAAGCTACTGCCGTTTATGAAAAACACTGCATGCTCACTCGCTTCATCAACGAAGTTTTAGGAGTTGACTCTGAAATAGCTGAAAAGGATGCTTGTCGTATCGAACATGTTATTTCACCAGAAACCTTTGCTGGAATAAAAAAACTTGTAAAAGAGCACGAGAGTAAATAATCCCTAATAAATTTAGAAGTCATGCAGGTCGTCTTTCATTGGCGACCTGTTTTTCATACGTCATACAAAAGATTTTTCATTCATCTTTGAAAGGAGTATATCTCTTGAGCAAAGCTTTAATTATCGGTTGCGGCGGCGTGGCCCAAGTTGGGATACATAAATGTTGTCAAAACAGCGAAGTTTTTGACGAAATTATGATTGCAAGCCGCACTTTATCTAAATGCGAGCGTGTAGCCGAAAGTTTAAAAGGTAAAACTACAACTAAAATCCATACTAGAAAAATTGATGCTAGCAATTACGATGAAGTTGTTGCTTTAATCAAAGAATTTAAGCCCGATATCGTTATGCATTTAGGCATGGCTTTCCATAACCTAGTAATCATGGATGCGTGCCTAGAATGCAAGGTCCACTATCTCGATGCAGCTGCTTACGAACCCGAAAACACAGAAGATCCTGCTTGGCGAGCAGTTTTTGACAAACGCGTTCAAGAAAAAGGATTCTTGACTCTCTTTGAATATTCTTGGCAATGGGCCTACAGAGAGAAATTCAAAGAAGCAGGTATTGTCGGTTTATTAGGCTGCGGCTTTGACCCCGGTGTTACCCAAGCCTACTGTGCCTACGCTCTAAAGCACGAATTTGACTCTATTGACTATATAGACATCCTAGATTGTAATGGTGGCGATCATGGTTATCCCTTTGCAACCAACTTTAATCCAGAACTAAATCTCAGAGAGGTTTCTGTTCCTGGCTCCTATTGGGAAGATGGTAAATATATTACAGTTCCGTCCTTGAGTATCCATAAAAAATACGACTTTGACGAAGTTGGCGAAAAGGATATGTACCTCTTATATCACGAGGAAATCGAATCCATCGTAGAAAATATTCCTGGACTAAAGCGTGTCCGTTTCTTCATGACTTTCGGGCAAAGCTATATTGATCATATGAACTGCCTACGCAATGTTGGCATGCTCTCTACTAAACCTATCGAATTCGAAGGCAGAGAAATTGTACCCATCAAGTTATTAAAAGCACTTTTGCCTGACCCGGCTAGCCTCGGTCCTCGCACCAAAGGGAAAACTAATATTGGCTGTATTTTCCATGGCACAAAGGATGGTAAACCCAAAGATTTCTACATCTACAACGTTTGTGACCACGAAGCAAGCTACAAAGAAGTTGGCTCTCAAGCAGTAAGCTACACTACTGGCGTTCCTGCTATGTGTGCTGCAATGCTAGTATTAAACGGAACCTACAATAAGCCTGGTGTTTACACCCTTGAAGAGCTTGATCCAGATCCTTTTATGGATTTACTCTGCAAATGGGGTTTACCGCATAAAGTTTCCTATAAACCCGTATTGGTAGATTAAAATGAACTGGAATGAATTAAACAAACTCCCCACTCCCTGTTATGTAATTGATGAGGAGAAAATTATTGCCAATGGCATAATCCTCAAAGCAGTCCAAGATAATACTGGCGCTAAGATTCTGCTAGCACAAAAAGCCTTCAGTTGTTACGACCTATATCCAGTTATGGAGCCCTATTTAGCAGGCACTGAAGCTAGTGGCTTGTATGAAGCAAGACTTGGATACGAATATTTGGAAAACAAGGAAGTGCACGTATTCTCTGCGGCCTACAAAGCAGAGGATTTTGAAGAAATTTTAAAATATGCTGATCATATTGTTTTCAATAGTCCGCGACAAGTAGAGCTTTACGGAGCAAAAGCCAAAGCAGCAGGAAAATCTGTTGGCTTACGCATTAACCCCGAATGTTCTACGCAAAAACATGCAATTTATGATCCCTGCGCTCCAGGAAGCAGGCTTGGCACAACCAAAGCCCAATGGGACGAGCATATGACACAAGAGCTCATAAACCTTTTGGATGGTCTGCATTTCCACACTCTTTGTGAACAGGGCCTTGCGCCTCTTGAAACAACTTTCAAGGTTGTAGAAGAAAAATGGAGTAAGTATTTACCGAACCTAAAATGGATTAATATGGGTGGCGGCCATTACATAACCCACAAAGATTATGACGTACCTGCTCTAGAGAATTTGCTAAATTATATTCGCACAACCTACGACCTGCAGGTTTATATGGAACCAGGCGAAGCGTTTGTTCTTAATGCTGGCTATATTTTGACTACGGTGCTGGATTTGCCTGTTAATGGCGATACCAATATCTGCCTTGTCGATGCCAGCGCTTCCTGCCATATGCCAGATGTAATTGAGGAACCATATTCTCCGCCCATGGTTAATGCGGGAAAAGCAGGCGAAAAGACCTACACCTATCGCATTGGCAGTCAAACCTGTTTAGCAGGAGATGTCGTTGGCGATTACAGTTTCGACCATAAGCTAGTTGAGGGTGAAAGATTGGCTTTTGCCGACATGGCCTACTACACAATGTGTAAAAATAATACTTTTAACGGCATGCCTCTGCCGTCCATCTATGTTGCTCATACAAATGGCGATATAGAATTACTAAAAAGTTTTGGATACGAAGACTTTAAATATCGTTTAGGAAAATAAAAAGGGTCAACCTAATGGTTGGCCCAATTTTTATGGAGATTTTTAAGTTTTATTTATCTGGTTGGAAACCAATTGCTCTCGGTTCTTCTTTTTTAGAACCTGTAATTGCAGGAACTTCCTCTTCTTCTTTTGCTTTAAAGCCAATGCGATGTTCTTCTTCGGTAACTTTATCCAAAGCGTCTAGTTCAGCCTCTTGTCCTTTAAGAAGCATTTGCATTCTAAAAGCAGCAATTAGAGCCACTGCCCCAATGGTTTTATCCCAATTGGTATCACCAGTAACATCCACAATCTTTTCAATGCCTTTTAACAGGCTATCAGTAGTGAAAAGTTGATCCAAGAAGTTTTCTTCTTCGTCTTTTTTCTTTAAATCAATGCGCGCCAAAGCTTGTTGGGGAGTAATTTGTTGCTTCTCGGGAACTTCTTGCAATTCTTCATCACTAACAGGACGCTCAGGAGCTGCCATAGCGATATTTTGCATCATAGCATTGAAAGCCTGCAGACCACAAATGGATTCAAGGTAAACTATTTGAGCAGCCTTCATATTGTGTTTGCTATCACTGTGGTATTTATCCAAGCCAAGCATATAGCTAAGAATTTGTCTTTCTAAACCTAAAATTTCTTCGTCTTGAGCGCGACGAGGTTTATTAATGAAATCGCCAAGTGTGCGACGTTGTCCTTTAAGAATGGGATCTGGAATTTTAAAGGTGATTTGTTCTTCCCCCGCCAAATGAAGATATACTGCAGGAAGAATCTCCTCATAATCCGGAGTATATTCGTCTCTAAAAGTATTGGCAAGCGTATGACCATAGTTGTGACGAATCTCTTTATTAAAAATCTTTGCCAAAGCATCTGGCGCGTATTTATTTATATCAATATCATCAACTTCTAAAATATACGCCAACTCTTCCCATTTACGATAATCGTCTCCCAAGGAAGTTAATACATCATCCAATCCATCAAATTGAGCCATAATATCCCTCCAATTCTATTTGAAATGCATAACTAGATTTATTTTTTCTTCGTAATAAAGAATGGGTCAATGGTTTGCCCATCTGATAAAACTTCGAAGTGAAGATGTGGGCCAGTACTATAGCCCGTGTTACCCACAAAGCCAATTACTTCGCCCTTAGCAACCTTCTGACCAGCTTTTACAGCCACAGCGCTCATATGTCCGTATTGAGTTTGATAGCCATTGCCATGATCAATGCTTGCGAAAATACCATAACCGCCATTTGTACCTGCTTTGGTAACAGTTCCAGCACCAGCTGCGTAGATTGGTTCCCCATACTCTAAAGCAATGTCTACCCCATGATGATATTCAAAGCCACTAGCGATTGGGTCCGTGCGCCCTCCATAAGAACTGGAAATCACGCCACCATTAACAGGCCATTTATCTGGAAAGCTAGCTAATGCCCCACTACGGCCTTCCATCATAGAAAGCAAATCAGCAACAGAAGCTTTTGTGGCGTCGATTTGACTCTTAATGTTTTTGTTTTGGGCCGTCAGCATACTGATGGTAGTTGCCTTGTCCAAGGTTTTATTTCCACCCTGACCGGGAGTATAGCTAGAAGGAGATACCGAGCTGCTAGACAGGTCTCCTAATTTGCTATTATCCACATCACGAATTAATGCTCTGCGCAGTTTTTTCTCCAAATTGGAAATTTCCTGCATATCGCGAAGCATTTTTTCGTTATCCTCGGTTAGTTGCTTCAGCTTAATGGCATCTGCTTCTTTATTTTTACGATATTCTTCATAGCCTGCCGCATCATTTTTGTAAGTTGCTAACTGACTGCCTTGGTAAAAGCAGAATCCTGCGAGGCCAACAATCGCCGCAGCACTAATAGCTAGCGCAAGCTTTAAAGATTTTTCTTTAGAATTTTCTTCGTTCATTATTTATCCTTAAAAAGGCCAAAGCGTTGACCTAAAGCTAATAATCTACGTCCAACAAAAGGAATATTGTCCAAATCTTCTCTGGAAAGACCTCCTGTTGCCATAAGAGCAAGAGCATAGGTTGGAACACTTGCAATCATAGCAAAAAGAATGGACCAGGCACCCATTTTACCAGTTACAAGGAGTACGCCATAAATAACAGCACCCATGATAGAAGAAGCAATAGCAGGACGAATAATACTGCCAAAGGACAGCTTATAAGCCGTATATTTGTAAATGAAAATCATATTAAGAATAGCAGCTACTGCAAAATCAGCAACAGTTGCCATAGCAGCGCCCTTAATGCCAAGATCAGGCATTGCCGTTAATATCCAGCTCAAAACAATTTTGGCAACACAAGCGATAATCATATTGATTACTGGAATGCCGGTATGTCCCAAGCCTTGCAAGATACCAGTAGATATTTGGTGCATGCCGAGGAAAAGAATACCCACACTCATGCTTTGGATTGCACTAGCAGCAAGAGGAGCATTGTAAATGAGAGCTGCTACCTTTTCTGCCAGGAAGAACAGACCCATGAAGCAAGGGAAAGTTATAATTAAAGCAACTCGGAAAGCAATACGAATTTTGTCACGAATTGCATCGTAAGCGTTGAGAGTTCTAGATTCGGAAATAGCAGGAACCAAGCTAATGGTCATGGCGGCAGTAAAAATAGTAGCCAAGTTAACCAAAGGAACTGCCATACCAGTTAGATAACCAAATAATTCAGTCGCATGGCGAATTTCAAAGCCTGCAACCTCAAGTCTTTGAGGAACAATTAAAAGGTCGAGATTGGCACCAATCGGAAGCATCAAGCTAGATAAGGATACCGGTAATGCCAAAGCCAAAAGACGTTTAACGATATGCATTGCAGCTTCAACTGGAGCACTATCGTCCTGAGCTTCGATTTCCTTTTGCATGCGTTTTTTCAAACGAGCGTAGAACCAACAAAGCACCAAAAGAGCGCAGAAGGCACCTACGCCTGCACCCATACTTGCACCGCCAGCCGCGTAAGCAAGACCATAGGGAAGGAACATATCTGCGAAAATCAGCATGGTGATTACACGCATGATTTGCTCTACAACCTCGGACCAAGCCGTAGGGGTCATAATTTGCCAGCCTTGCAAATAGCCACGGAAGGAAGCTAGGAAGGTAACAAAAAATACTGCAGGAGCAAGAGCAATGATGGAATAATATGCTCTTGCATCACGAATAAAATGATTTTCTGTAAGCCAACCCGCGCCAAACAACAAGGCACTGGAGAAAATCAGGCCGCTTATAAAAAGCAATCTCAAAGAAACATTAAATACTCTCTTGGCTCCACGATAATCCTTATTTGCCAACTTTTCAGAGGTGATAATGGAAATAGCAACTGGAATACCTGCGCTGGAAACGGTGATTGCCATCAAATAGATGGGGAAACCCATTTGGTATAGACCAATTCCCTCACCACCAAGAACGCGAGAAAGAAAAATCCAGTTCAAAGAGCCAATAACTTTAACTACAATACTAGATAAAGTTAGGATCAACGTACCCTTGAGGAAATTTTTATTTGTATTGTTATTTTCAGTTTCCATAAAGAAAGTCCTTCAATATAAAATAATTCCACATAATATACTATTATCCCTCATTACGCAAGGTTTTACAAGTAATTTATCACTTTGTTGTAATACAAAACGGCCCCATCCATATTTAAAATTAAAAGTGAAAAATAGTATACAATAATTGGATTTTTTGTACACAAATATTACGAATTTTCTTGTAAATTCTTCCTATTTATATTAAAATAAAGTTGTATATTTCATATTTATAATGCCATTAGGCTTATTTATAAATATGTCATAAATTTATTTTCAATAAATAATAGTCAAGGAGGATTATTAAAATGAAAAAGAAATTAGCATTATTAGTTCTGGCAGCAGTAGCATCCATGGCAATCGCTGGTTGCGGCGGTGGCGGCGAAAAGAAAGCAGCTGCTCCGAAAGCTGACAACACCAAAAAACTTATCGTTTACACTTCCATGAAAGAATCCCTCATCAAAGGCATTGTTGAAGGCTTCAAAAAACAAAACCCTGGCGTTGAAGTTGACTATCAATCCGCTGGCGCTGGTAAATTAATGGCTAAGATCGCTGCAGAACGTCAATCTGGCAAAATCCTTGCTGACGTTATCTGGACCTCCGAAGTTCCTGACTTCTATAAAATGAAACAAGAAGGTATTCTTGAAGTTTACAAATCTCCTGTAATGAAAGAAACCATCAACCCGTTCAAAGATTATGATGGATCCTTCCATGCAGCTCGTCTTGGTACCCTTGGCGTTATCGTTAACACCGATAAGATCAAAACTCCGTTGACCCAATGGTCCGACCTCATGAAACCCGAATACAAAGGCAAATTCGGTATTGCTAATCCTGCTCTTTCCGGCACCTCCTTCATGTCCGTTGCTATCCTCGAAAAGAAATATGGTTGGAAATTCTTCGAAGATATCAAAGCTAACGGCGGTCGTGTAGGCAAAGGCTCTGGCCAAGTAATCGACGATACTGCTTCTGGCGAACTTTCCGCTTCCCTCGCAGTTGACTACATCACCAAATCCAAAATCGAAAAAGGCGCTAAATTGCAAATGTGCTATCCTCCTGAATTACTCGTAATTCCTTCCCCGGTAGCTATTTTCAAAGGCACTGCTAAACTCGATCCCGCTAAGAAATTCGTTGACTACCTGCTGAGCAAAGAAGCTCAACAATTGGTAGCTAACCAAGGCACCATCCCTGTACGTGAAGACGTAACCATGCCTAACAAATATTTCAAACTTCCTGCTCCTAAAGAAGCAATGGCTAAAGCTATTCCTATCGATTATCTTGAAACCGTTAAATCCAAAGAAGCTACCATTAAGAAATTCTCCGAAATTATGGCAGTTAAGAAATAATTTCGTTCTCTCTTGTTAGTTTAATTAAATTATGCTAAACCCAACGGCGGAGCGGACGGAATGTCTGCTCTGCCTTTAGTGGTTTTTTATAATCCATTCAAAAACACTAAATAAGGAGAAATACATGGAAGACATTATTAAAGTCGAGGGTGTATGTAAAGCTTATGGTGATCATAAGGTTCATGAAAAATTGGATCTTAACATCAAAAAAGGTGAATGCTTTACTCTTCTCGGACCTTCTGGCTGTGGCAAGACCGTATTAATCCGTCTTATCGCTGGTCATGAAACTCCCGATGAAGGCAAAATCATCATCGATAACACCGTTGTTGCGGACAGCGCAACAGGCGAATACATTGTTCCTGAACGTCGTGGCCTAGGTATCGTATTCCAAGACTATGCTGTTTGGCCCCACATGACTGTTACAGAAAATGTTGCTTACCCTCTGAAAATGGAAAAGAGACCTAAAGCCGAAATCGACCAGCTCGTACAACGCATGATTGAAATCGTCGGCATGAAAGGTCTTGAAAAACGTTTGCCCTCCGAATTGTCCGGTGGTCAACAACAACGTGTAGCCCTGGCTCGTGCACTTGTTGCCGATCCAAGCGTTATGCTTCTAGACGAACCTCTGTCCAACCTTGACGCAAACCTGCGTGAAGAAATGCGTTTCGAAATCAAAGCTCTGCAAAGACAATTTGGCATTACTGTTATGTACGTAACTCATGACCAAGAAGTTGCACTAGCTATTTCCGACCGCATTGGCATTATGGATGCTGAAGGCAAGCTTCGTCAAATCGGCACTCCCTATGAAATCTTTGAGCGACCTGCAGATTTGTTCGTATTCAAATTCATGGGTATTGCTAATTTCTTAAAAGCAAATAAAAATGCAGGCAAATGGTGTGTAGGTACTGGTTCTCAAGAAATTCCTTGGGAAGGCCCTACCGGCAATGCTGCTGAATGGGTATGTGGCTTCCGTCCTTCCGACGTTGCAATCAACCGCGAAGGTCAAGGTCTCAAGGGCGTCGTAAAACGTTCTAACTTCCTTGGTAACACCATGGACTATTTAATCGAGATTGATGGCGAACAACTTCGTACCGAGGTTGAAACCCATGAAGCAATCACCCAAAACCTCATGTTTAAAGAAGGCGATGAATTGTTCATCACTTTCCGTGCACTTCACTGGTTCGATGCTGCACAACTTAAGGAGGTGGAAGAGTTCTAATGGCTAAAGGTACTATCAAACAAGATTCCGGCTTTGGCGTAGCTCAACTCATCCTTTTGGTATCCATCCTCGTGTTGGTTATCTTTGTAGCATGGCCCGTACTCTTAATTTTATTTAACGCATTCTTTGTAGACGGAAGCTTTAACTATCGCGACTTCTATGCAGTTCTCACCGAACCTGAAACCTTCCAGGCTTTGAAGAACTCCTTGATTATCGCAAGTATGACCACCATCGGTTCCACTATCGTAGGTACCTTCTTCGCATGGTTGGTTACCCGTACAGACCTTCCCTACAAAACCTTTATGAAGAGCTTGTTCCTCGTTCCCTTCATGCTGCCCTCCTTCATTGGCGCATTGGCTTGGAAAATGCTCCTCTCCCCGAACAGTGGCTACATTAACAAATTCTTAATGGACATGTTCAACCTGCAAGAACCTGTTTTCAACATCTATACCTACATGGGTATATCTGCAGTTGAAGTTATGTACCTGTTCCCCTTCGTATTCATTCAAGTTTGCGGCGCTCTTGAACGTATGGACCCGACTCTTGAAGAATCTGCTCGTATTTCCGGTGCTGGTCTCTTTACCATCACCCGTAAAATTACCATTCCTCTCGTAATGCCTTCCATCATGAGTGGTGCTCTGCTTATCATGCTCTACTCCATGGCTCACTTCGGTACCGTAGCAATGCTGGGTATTGAACAAGGCATTTACAACGTGCCTACCTTGATTTATGAAAAGATTCACCAATCCGGTGGTTCTTTCGAATCCATTCGTACTGGTACTGTACTCGCAACCGTACTCGTAGTTTCCGCAGCTTGCATTATTTGGGCAAACCAAAAAGTCCTCAGCCGTGGTCACTACCAAATCATCGGTGGCAAGAGCTTCCGTCCTATGGAACTTAAACTCCGCGGTCTCCGTTGGCCTCTCTTGATTTTCTGCCTGGCTTACATTGGTTTCACCATCGTACTGCCTACCGTAGTAATCTTCTTAGTAGGCGGTGTATCCACCTACGGCCTGCCTCTGACCTGGGAAAATCTCTCCTTGGATAACTACAAATATATTCTCTTCGAATATGATGTTACCCGTGATGCGATTTTCAACTCCGTAGCACTCGGTCTTGCAGCAGCATTAATTACCATGTTCGCAGGCGTAATCATCTCCTACGTAATCGTAAAGATGAAAGTTCGCGGCAAAGGCATTCTCGAATTCTTGGGTATGCTTCCCTTCTCCGTTCCTGGCTCCGTTATCGCGCTCGGCGTAATTCTCGCTTGGTCCGGTCAATTTGGCATCAATCTGTACAACACTGTATGGATTATCCTCGTTGCATATATTGCTCGTTATATGGCATTCTCCCTGAAGGCTAACTCTGCAGCACTTGAACAAGTTCATGATTCCCTCATGGAAGCTTCCCGTTCCTGCGGTGCTACCATGTGGCAATCCTTGAAAGATATCGTTATTCCTTTGGTTCGTCCTGGTATGATCAGTGCATTCTTCCTGATTTTCCTCCCGGCACTTCGCGAATTAACCGTATCCATCATGCTGTATGCTCCTACTACTAGAACCATCGGCGTAGCAATTTATACCTTAAACGAAGATGGTGAAACCGTTATGTCCACTGCACTCGCAGGTATCGCTTTGATCCTCATCGTAGTTGGCCAAACCTTAATTAACCACTTCACTAAGAAAGCAGGTGAGTAACATGTCATACATTAGATTAGTAAATGTAACTAAAAAGTTTGGCGATGTTACCGCCGTAAATAATTTAAATGTTGAACTCGGCAAAGGCGAATGCTTCTCCATGCTCGGTCCTTCTGGTTGCGGCAAAACCACTACCCTGCGTATGGTTGCCGGCTTTGAAGATTTGTCCGACGGCGAAGTTTGGGTTGGCGACCGCCTCCTCTCCTGCCCGAGAAAGAACCACTACACTCCTCCTGAAGACCGTAACTTTGGTATGGTATTCCAAGCTTTCGCAGTTTGGCCCCATATGTCCGTATACGAAAACGTTGCCTTCCCTCTGCGTTTAAGAAAACTGCCTCCTGCAGAAATCGACAAACGCACTAAAGACGCATTGCAAGCAACCAACTTAACTAAAGCTGCTAACGATTCCCCTGCGGATTTGTCTGGCGGTGGCAAACAACGTGTTGCTCTTGCTCGTGCGTTGGCAATCAATCCGGACGTTATGCTTCTGGACGAACCTCTGTCTTCTTTGGATCCGCATCTGCGTGAAGAAATGCGTTTCGAATTGCATGACCTGCAAAAGAAATATGGTTTCAACATCATCTACGTAACTCATGACCAAAGTGAAGCAATGGCTTTATCCGACAAGATTCTTGTAATGAAGCTTGGTGTAATGCAACAAATTGACACTCCGCTTAACATCTACAACAATCCTGCAAATAAATTCGTATTCAGCTTCATCGGCGTTTCTAGCTTTACCGATGTTGAATGGAGAGGCACTCAAGCTTATGTAAAAGGCTCTAACTCTCCTCTCCCGTCTGGCATTATCGTTCCTGACAGAATGAAAGGCGAAGAAGTATTTAACCTGGCTAGCCGTCCTTCCACTATCAAGTTCACTACTGCAAGTGATGAAATGGGCGTTCCTGGTCAAGTTATCCGTAAAGCTTTCCTCGGCGAAATCGTCGACTATCTCGTACGCGTTGGCGATCAAGACATCCGCGTACAAATCGGTCGTCGCGAACCCGGTCCTGAAGCAGGCGAAGGTTGCTATATCAAATTCCTCCGTCCGTTCTGGTACAAAGCTAACGAAGACTAAAATCCATAAAAAATATCCCGTAACCGAAATGGTTACGGGAATTTTTTTATACCAATTTAAAGTTTGGCAATACCAACTTGCAGGGTATATCTTAGAACAATTCTTTAAGAACGATAGTTTGCTCTCTGTTAGGACCTACGGATACGATGCCAAGTTCAACACCAGCAACTTCAGAAAGGCGTTCCAAGTATTTGCGAGCGTTTTCAGGAAGCTCTTCGTATTTACGAATACCAGAGATATCGGTCATCCAGCCTTCGAATTCTTCATAGATGGGTTCACATTTAGCCAGAACATTCAAGCTTGCAGGAATGCGTTTGATAACTTCGTCGCCCATCTTGTAGCCAACACACATTTTAATTTTCGGCATTTGATCGAGAATATCAAGACGAGTAATTGCCAAATAATCGAGGCTATTTACGCGAGCAGAGTATCTGAGCATGAATGCATCAAGCCAGCCAATACGACGAGGACGACCAGTTACAGTGCCATATTCGTGACCAGTTTCACGAATGGTATGACCAGGGCCATCGGTATCATGAAGCTCTGTCATGAAAGGACCTTCACCTACACGAGAGGTATAAGCTTTTACTACGCCTACGCAGTGATCAATAAAACGAGGACCAATGCCAGCGCCAACACTTGCATTACCTGCAGTCGGGTTGGAGCTAGTTACATAGGGATAAGTACCATGGTCGATATCAAGGAAGGTTGCTTGTGCGCCTTCGAAAAGAACTTTTTTCTCGTCTGCGAATGCTTCGTCCAATACAACGCCAGTATCTACTACATGGGGACGCAGTTGTTCTGCATAACCAAGATATTCTTGGAGAACAGTGTCATAGTCAAAGGGTTCACCACCATAAATTTTGGTGATGATAGCGTTCTTTACTTCCAGATTAACTTTAAGTTTAGCAGCAAAGGTTTCGGGTTCCATGAGGTCGCACATACGAATACCTACGCGAGCAACCTTATCCATATAGCAAGGGCCAATACCACCTTTGGTGGTGCCAATCTTCTTGTCGCCCAAAGCAGCTTCTTGTAATTCGTCCAAACGTTGATGATAAGGAAGAACTACATGAGCACGGTCGGAAATAACAAGGTTTTCGCAAGAAATGCCTTTTTCCTTCATGCCTGCAATCTCTTGCAGAACAACACCAGGGTTAATTACAACGCCATTGCCCAATACATTAAATTTTTCTTTGAAAAGTACGCCAGAAGGTAAGAGACGCAGCTTGTACGCAATATCATTTACTACAACAGTATGACCTGCGTTAGAACCGCCACTATATCTTACAACAACATCAGCTTGTTGAGCTAAATAGTCAACAATCTTACCTTTGCCTTCGTCGCCCCATTGAGCACCTAAAACAATTACAGAAGACATAATCTTTTCCCCCTCAATTACATGCCATATCTAGAGAAAATCAAATCAACATTTTTCAGCATCGGTTTCGGATCGAAGCAATGATTGATTTCTTCAGCAGTTAAATATTTTGCAATGTCAGGATCTGCCCCAACATTGGTTTTGAAGTCCGCACCTTCCAGCCAACGAGCCATAGCATTGCGTTGTACCCATTTGTAAGCATCCTCACGGAGAACGCCTTTGGTTACGAGAGCAATCAGCAGGTTTTGGCTGAAGATAAGACCACCAGTTTTATTTAAGTTGTTCATCATAGCATCAGGATAAACAAGAAGCTTATCGATGATATTGGTGAATTTTCTTAACATATGATCAAGAGCAATGGTTGCATCCGGCAGAATTATGCGTTCTACGGAAGAATGGGAGATATCGCGTTCATGCCAGAGAGTAACATCTTCAAGGCCTGCAATTGCATAACCACGAAGAAGTCTTGCCATACCAGAAACTTTTTCGCAGGTGATAGGATTACGTTTATGAGGCATTGCAGAAGAACCCTTTTGACCAGGAGCAAAATATTCTTCTGCTTCGCGAATATCAGTTCTTTGTAGGTTACGAATTTCGGTAGCCATTTTATCCAAGGAAGAACCGATTACAGCAAGAGTAGCCAAGAATGCTGCGTGACGATCACGTTGAATTACTTGGGTAGCCAGCTTAACGGGTTTTAAGTTAAGTTTTTCGCAAACATAGCTTTCAACAAAAGGATCGATATTGGAGTAGGTACCAACCGCACCGGATAATTTGCCCACTGCCATATCTTCACGAGCCAGTTTTAAGCGTTTGATATCGCGTTCAATTTCGTCCATCCAAAGTAAGAACTTCATGCCAAAGGTCATGGGTTCTGCATGAATACCATGGGTACGGCCAATCATAACAGTGTATTTGTGTTCAGCCGCACGACGTTTTAAAACGCCATAGAATTTTTCTAAGTGAGCCAGCAAAAGATCTGCAGATTGTACGGTCATGTAGCAAAGAGCAGTATCCTTTACGTCACTAGAAGTAAGACCCTTATGAATATATTTGGAAGCGTCACCAACGTATTCAGCTACATTTGTCAAAAATGCAATGATATCATGATTGGTTACTGCTTCGATTTCTTTTACGCGTTCTAAGCGGAAATCAGCTTTAGTTTGAATATCCTTTAAAGCAGCGTCTGGAACAATACCAAGCTTATTCATTGCTTCACATGCAAGAATCTCTACTTTAAGCATAGTACGGAACTCGTTTTCCAAAGTCCAAATATTGCCCATTTCAGGATGAGTATAACGATCAATCATATTACTTGCCCCCTCAGCACTATCAAATCGATAAATTCAGAAACATACTCATTAACTATTGCTGTATCAATAGTATTACATAAATATCATACCACTCTGTTTTTTCAAGTGCAATATTTTTTATGTGTATACAGAAACATTTATATATTTTAGATAGTTTTGACAAATAAAAACCCTGCGATGTACGAATTGTACACGCAGGATTTTTTAATATACCATAAAATATAAGCATTCTTATCCTTTTTGTTTCGCCATATTGAGGAACTTGGTAAATTGTTTTTGGAAGAACAATCTTACAGTATCTACCGCACCATTACGATGCTTGGCGATAATTAACTCGGTTATGTTTTTGTTTTCCGTATCTTGATTATAATAATCCTCGCGATAGAGGAATGCTACGATATCAGCATCTTGTTCCAAGGAGCCAGACTCACGCAGGTCACTGAGCATAGGTCTCTTAACAGTACGTGCTTCTACACTACGAGACAATTGGGAGAGTGCGATAACAGGAACATCTAGTTCACGAGCAAGAGCCTTCAGAGAACGAGAAATTTCGCTGACCTCTTGTTGGCGGTCCCCAGTGTTATTACGCTTGCCACTACCCTGCATAAGTTGCAAGTAGTCGACGACGATTAAGTCCAAGCCATGCTCTGCTTTTAAGCGTCTAGCACGGGAACGCATATCCATGGCAGTAATGCCAGGAGTATCGTCAATATATAACTTAGCCTTGGAGAGAGAGTCACAAGCTTGCCAGAGTCTAGCCCAATCATCCTCACCCATCTCGCCTACACGCAGGCGTTGGCTATCGATTTGGCCTTCAGCGCAGAGCATACGGTTAACCAGCTGCTCCTTACTCATTTCCAAAGAGAATATAGCAACGGATTTAGGCTCGCCACCAATCTTTTTATGGGCCTTTAAAGCTACATTGGAGGCTATATTCAGCGCCAAAGCAGTCTTGCCCATGGAAGGACGAGCAGCCAAGATAATGAAGTCGGAAGGATGTAATCCGCTAGTTAATCTATCCAAATCAATGAAATCGGTCGGAATGCCTGTAATACCATTGGCATTTTGAGCCAGCTTTTCGATTTGGATGATTGCATCATTAACGATGTCATTAACATGAGTAAAATCTGTACGCTTATTCTTATTGGCAATGGCAAGAATTTTACTTTCCGCCTCATCCAAAAGAACGTTAACATCGTCACTAGCCTCGTAGCCATTCGCAGCAATTTCGGTCGCTACATGCACCATTTGACGCAGAGTGGATTTATCTGCCACAATTTCGGCGTGATACTTAACGTTTGCAGCGGTTGGAACCATATCTGCCAAAGCAGTAATATAGGCACTGCCACCAACATCAGCCAATTTGTTATCGCGCTTGAGGATTTCTGTCAGAGTTACAAAATCCACTGCTTCATTGCGATTATATAGCTCTAGCATACCGGAATAAATAACACGATGAGCTTCGCGGTAGAAGTCATCTGACGTAAGAATTTCGCTAGCCTTTGCGATAGCCTCACGGTCGATGAGCATGGCACCGAGTACGGATTTTTCCGCTTCAATACTTTGAGGCGGTAATCTTTCTTCTAACATTTTATTCAGCCTCTACGACAACCTTAAATTGGCTGGTAACTTCCGGGTGAAGCTTTGCTACTGCAGTGTATTCGCCTAAGGATTTAACAGCATTCTTGAGTTCAATTTTACGACGGTCAATTTTAAGACCAGTTTGTTTGATCAATGCTTCAGCAACGTCTTTGGAAGCAACGGAGCCGAACATTTTACCATTTTCGCCAACGCGAACTTTAACTACAACAGTTACTTTTTCAATTTGAGCGCCTAATACAACTGCTTCGTCTTTAGCTTGAGCCGCGCGATGAGCTGCAGTTGCTTGGTCTTTTTTAGCTTGGTTAACATTTGCAACATTAGCTTCTTTTGCCAATTTTCGAGGAATCAAATAGTTACGGCCATAGCCTTCAGCAGTTTCTACAATTTCGCCTTTTTTACCTAAGCTTTTAACATCAGCCAACAGAATTACTTTCATTATTTTCAGTCTCCTTTACATTTTCTTTTGCTTCGGCTTCTGCTCTCGCCTTCGCCTCAGCCTTTTCTTTGTTATCCCATTGCTCTTTATTCATAGCAATGAGTTTATCTTCAATCTCCTTTAAGGAAGGAGATTTTTCAAACTTTTTATTTGGGAATTGAGCACCAGCTTGATATTGATGTCCACCACCGCCTAGGGTTTCAATAATGGTGTGGATATTAATGCTACCATCGCTGCGTGCACTTAAATTAACGGTTCCATCAGCAAAAGCAATTAAGCTTACTGCAGAAGAAATACCATGCATGGTGATAAGATTATCTGCAACCTGGGAGGCCATGATACCCATTTCTTTGCGTTTGCTGGGGTCTGCATTGCTGTATTTTGCAATTGCAAGCCTAGGCTCATAAAGCTTAGCTTCGCAAAGAATCTTCGCTCGGAGCAAGCTGGAATCAAAATCGTCCTTGAAGAGCCAACGTACTAATTCCATATTAGCACCAGCATCCTTAAGAGCTGCAGCTGCTTGGAAGGTACGAGTACCAGTTTGAACGATAAAGTTCTTGGTGTCTAAGACAATGCCAGAATAAAGAAGTGTTGCTTCAGCAGTTGTAAAGCGCAGTCTTTCGTCTACAAAAATGCCCATTTCAGTTACCAGCTCACTAGTACTAGAAGAATTGGGTTCCAAATAGGTTAACACATTACCACCGATGATGTCTGCACTACGACGATGATGGTCGATAATAATGCGGTTTTCAATCCTATCTAAAACAGCCTCACTAGCACTTAGAACAGATCTGTGATGGTCCACAAGGATCAACAGATTATTGCCATCGCCAATAAGGGGCAGAGCCTCTTCTTCAGTTACCATCAAAGATAAGTAACGAGTATCATCCTCAGTAGAGTTCTTGTTCTCATCCATAAGAATCTTGGAAATAACTTCCATATCATAGTAATCATTACTGATGACAATGTGAGTACTCTTACCTAAGAACAGAGCGAACTTAGCGATACCAATACTTGCACCAATGGCATCGAAATCCTCGCGCTTATGACCCATGACAAAAACTTTATCCGCAGCAAGAATGCGTTCGCGAATAGTATGAGTGGTTGTACGTACTCTTACACGTTCTTGTTTTTGTTGAACAGGAGCATCACCACCAAAGGTCTTTTGCTCGTTATTAATCAGAACCAGAGCCTGATCACCACCACGAGAAATTGCATCACTCAATTGCTGTTCTGCATTCTTTGCCAATTGCTCGTAGGTCGCACCATCGCAAGCAAGGCCAACGCTCAAGGTAGGAGAAATCTTATTGCCATGACGAATTTTCTTAACTTCGTCCAAAATAGCAAATTTTTCTTCCATTAAATCGTGAACCGCAGCTGCAGGAAAGCCAACCAAGGTTTGTTGAGAGTTCTGTCTACAAACGAAACCATTCTTGGAGCCTACCCATTTATTAATAACACCATTAATATCACCAATGATATTAGCCTTATTAAGCTCGGTCAAATCGTTCAAAACAGATTCCATGTTGTCGAAACGAACATAAGCCAAGCAAAGCTTTTCATTCTCAAATTCATCGATGATGAGCTTGGTCTCGGTTACATCAGTAAGATAAATGGCTAAACCTACGGGCTTGACATTCTTCTTGCCCTTTTTAGATGCAGGAGTCAGAGTTTCAACTTTGAAATAATTCAAGGTGTAGAAACGATCCTCGATTTGTAAATCGATTTTGCCATCCTTCATCGCAAACATGTCTAAGGACAGTCCATTTTGGTTAATTGGCAGAACATCTTTTAAAATTTCTCCGAATTTAAGAGAACGCCCTACTATCTTTTCGAATTTTTCGTTGTACCACTGCAGTTCTCCCTTACCAGAGAACACTGCCATGCCCAAATCCATCTTAGTTACTGCAAAATGATTGGCCCTTTCAATATTACGAATAACATTTGCCAGGGTATCGTTATAGTAACGAGCCTCATTAATTTGCTGAGCATTTAGGGCATAATATGTTAAGCCAACAAGAATAACAGAAGGAATGATGAGCCACTTGTTAAAATAGCTGACAGCAATAGCCAAGATAACAAGAACACCTATATGTAATAGTAGACTTTTCTTATAAAAAACATCACGAGTTTTTTTGTTAAAATTATCAGCCATAAGCTTTACCTCTTTTTGTTTTTCTTAGGAGAATTATCTTCTTTTTCTATTTGTTTTTGTTTATAAGCATAGCCTCTGATGTTGCGATAGTCAAAGACCATGTCAAAAGCGCCCATATACACGGCAAATTGGGAGAAGAACGGAATAAAGAAAAGCAAGCCACAAGCAATATCCGCCCACCAACGAGGTTTCTTTTTGGATTCAACATACCAATAGATTAAACTTAACGCTTGTAAAACAAGCACTAAACATGAAACTGTTTGCACATTAACGCAAACCTTGTAACCCCAATGGTCTTGCATTTTATTTACGAAGAAGTAGGTCACACCTACTAAAGATAAAACATAGGGAGCAAGTACCCAGGAAGGAACTTTTAATTGAGTAAAGGGAGGGAAGCTTTCAAAGCTTTCGCCCAGACGAGTTAGAACTTTCTTAGCAGCCCAATAGTTAACAAAAGCAAGAATGGGAGCAAAGGTCAGGAATGCACCTGGCATAATCAAACGCATCATGCCAATCATTTCTTTAAGGCTTGCCACGGATTGTTTGATTTGCTCTTCAGACATATTGTGACTGCGATAGAATTCTTCCACGCGTACCAAACTATCATTAAAAGAAGTAAAGAGCAT
>JAKSOJ010000010.1 GCA_024405645.1 Phascolarctobacterium sp.
CTACTAAAAATGGCGAATTGCCTCTTACTGTAAATGGCAAATTAAAACCAGGAACATATAAGCTTCCAGGTGATGTTTCTAGCCAATATGTAAGTGGTCTACTGTTTGCTTTACCATTGTTAGATGGTGACTCATGTATAGAAATTACTTCTCCTTTGGAATCTGCCTCCTATGTAGATATGACCTTGGCTTGTCTTGCGAAATACGGAATTAAAATTGAAAATGTAAACAACGAGCATCGCCTATATAAGGTTAAAGGCAATCAAAAGTATCAAGCGAAAGAGGGCAATGTAGAAGGAGACTGGTCCCAAGTTGCATTCTGGACTGTTGCTGGTGCCATTGGTGAAAAGGTTATTTCTAGTGGTGTAGATTTCAGTTCTTTGCAAGGTGATAAAGCTGTTGTAGAGATTATGGAACGCATGGGTGCGAAAATTACTACTAGTGAAAACGCAGTAGTAGTAGCTGGCGGATTGACTCATGAGACTATTATTGATGCAACAAATTGTCCTGACATTATCCCAGTTCTTAGTGCGTTGTCTTCTGTAAGCGAAGGTACAACAAAAATTATCAACGCAGCTCGCTTGCGTATTAAAGAATGTGATCGTTTAGCTGCGATGCGAACTGAATTAAATAAATTGGGTGCTAATGTAACCGAACTTCCTGACGGGTTGATTATTGAAGGTAAGCCAGAAGGCCTGCCTGGTGGTGGGAATGTTGATGCATGGAATGATCATCGCATTGCTATGAGTCTTGCCATTGTCGCTGCTAAATGTCAAGAAGGCTTTGAATTAACTGGCGCAGGTTCAGTTGCAAAATCCTACCCAATTTTCTGGGAAGATTATAAATCCATTGGTGGACAAATTGAGGTGTTAGCATGAGTGGAATTTTTGGAATGAATTTAAAATTGTCCATCTTTGGCGAATCTCATGGAAAATCCATTGGTTGCGTTTTGGACGGACTACCTCCTGGAATTGCTTTAGACTTAGAAGCACTGCAATTAGAATTAGACCGTAGAGCTCCTGGTAAAAATAATCTTTCTACTCAACGTAAAGAAAGTGATATGTTCGAAATCCAAAGCGGATTTTTCGAAGGACATACTACAGGTACTCCTTTATGTGCCATTATTAAAAACAGCGACCAACATTCTAAAGATTACAGCATTTTGAAAGATAAAATGCGTCCTGGTCATGCAGATTATGCTGGTTATGTTCGTTACCAAGGCTTTAATGATTATCGTGGTGGCGGGCATTTCTCTGGCCGCATTACAGCTCCTTTGGTTTTTGCTGGTGCTGTTGCAAAACAGGCGCTTGCGCAAATGGGTATTATTGTTGGCGCACATATTCTTAGCATTAATACAATCAGCGAGAATAAGTTTAATCCCATGGGCGAGGCCGATGAACTTTTGCAAGAAATTGCTGGCAAGGAATTTGCTGTAATGGATGATGCCGTTGGCGAACAAATGCAAGCGCGTATTATTTCGGCTAAAGCAGACAATGATTCTGTTGGTGGTGTTATCGAGACTATTGTTCAACACATTCCTGCAGGCATTGGTGCTCCGTATTTTGATTCCTTGGAATCTAGACTTGCTCATATGATGTTTTCCGTTCCTGCAGTAAAGGGTATAGAGTTTGGCGAAGGCTTTGCTATTAGCCAAATGACTGGCTCAACTGCTAATGACGAAATGCACTATGTTGATGGTAAGGTTGCAACTACGACTAATCACAATGGTGGCATTACAGGCGGCATTACTAATGCGAGCCCCGTTCTTTTTAGAGTAGCAATTAAACCTACACCTTCAATTTCTAGAGAGCAAAATACTATTAGCCTGGCTGAAGGTCAAGATACTAAACTCACCATTGTTGGTCGTCATGACCCTTGTATTGTGCAAAGAGCAGTACCAGTCATCGAGGCTGCTACCGCATGGGTTATTTGGGATATGCTTTTAGAAGCAAAAAAATGGGAGAAATAAGAAATGGAAAATAAAGAATTGGATTTAAATTCCATTCGTTTACAAATAGATGAAGTGGATCATAAGCTGGCCGAAGCATTAGAGGCAAGGTTAAACCTAGTGATGCAGGTTGCTGATTACAAAAGATCCAAAGGCATGCAAGTAAAGGATGCAGCAAGGGAAAAAATCGTTATTGATAAAGTTGCTGGCTATATGAACGATCCCAAATATTCCATTGCTGTTAAGAATATTATGCGTGGTATTATTGACCAAGCCTGCATTTTGGAAGAATCCGAGATTTCCAGTAAAGAGGCGAGAACCTTGGAAATTGCTTGCTTTGGACCAGAAGCGAGCTTTACCCACCAAGCTTTAGAAACATATTTCAAGGGTCAAAAGTTTAATCGTCATCATTTTAATACCTTTGATGAAGTTGTTGAATCCGTAAGTAATGGTAATATGGATTATGCAGTTCTGCCCATTGAAAATTCTTCTACTGGTGGTATTACTGATGTTTATGATTTACTGCGTCAAAATGATTGCAGTATTGTTGGTGAACAATGCGTAAAGATTGAACAAAACCTTATGGCTTGCGAAGGGGCTTCCTTGGAAACAATCAAGACAGTATATTCCCACCCGCAAGGTATCAAGCAAACTAAAGAATTTTTCAAGGATTATCCCAACATTGAAAAAGTTCCTTTCTTTAGTACTTCTAAATCTGCTCAAGAAGTTAGCGAAAAACAAGATATTACTTTAGGTGCTATTGCTAGCAGAATGGCTGCTAAAATTTACGGACTGAAGATTATTGCCCCGGCAATAAACTATAATTCCAATAATACAACTCGTTTTGTAATTATATCTAAGAAACCTGAACATGATCCTTTAGCTGATAAAATCACCATGATTGTTGCTGTTAAGCACGAGACAGGTTCTCTTTATAAGATGTTAGCAAGCTTCTATCATACTGGCCTTAATATGATGAACTTGGAATCCCGTCCCATGGGTAGCAATAATTGGGAATACTATTTCTTCATTGATGTGTCCGGAAATCTTCAAGACCCCGTTGTAAAGGATTTGTTAGAAGAAATTCAAGGAAACATCACCTTCTGTAAGATTTTGGGCAACTATCGTTCTAATAGAGAGGTATAATTATGGATAAGTTTGGCCTTATCGGAGGAAAATTAGGGCATAGTCTTTCTCCTGCAATTCACAAATTGTTTTTCCAATATACAGGCAAAGAAGGTACTTATGACCTTTTAGAAACAGAATTGGATGCAATTCCCGCGCGTATGGAGGCTTTGCCTAAAGAATTTGCTGGCGTAAATGTGACCATTCCTCATAAACTCCATGTTATGCCGTTTTTGGATGGCATTGCTGATGAAGCAAAGGCTATTGGCGCTGTTAATACCATTAAGTTTACACAGCAAGGTGCATTCGGATATAATACAGATTATTTTGGCTTTGGCAGAATGCTGGAATATAACGAAATCTTCGTTAAGGACCAAGTATGTGTGGTTCTTGGCAGTGGGGGAGCTGCGCGAGCAGTAGTAAAGTATATATCCGATGCTGGCGCAAGCAAAATCTATTTAGTGACTAGAGATCCTGAAACCTGTGATTCTGATTTTAAGAAGATGGCTTCTTGCCTTGATGTTATTTCTTACGAAGAATTAGCTGTAATCAAAGGTTATTGCTTGGTTAATTGTACTCCTGTGGGTATGTTCCCCAAGGTTGATGCAAGCCCAATACCTGCAACTGTTAATGCTCATTTTGAAGCCTCAGTTGATGCTATCTATAATCCTGCAGAAACTAAGTTTCTTGCACAAGCAAAGGCTTGCAACAAGAAAGCAGTTAACGGACTCTTTATGCTGGTTGCTCAAGCTGTTGCTGCACAAGAAATTTGGCAGGATGAGAAATATGATAGTGAATTAATTGTAAAGATTATGCATGATCTGGAGCAAAGCATATGAAAAATATAGTCTTAATTGGGATGCCTGGTTGTGGAAAATCTACACTTGGTAAAAAGGTAGCTTTAAAATTAGGATTGCCTTTTTATGATGCGGATGAAGTTTTAGAAGAACGAGAACAACGTACTATCAAAAATTTCTTTGCAGAAAGTGAAAATGCTTTTCGTGATGCGGAAACACGCACCTTGAAACATATGGCAGAAACTTTGCAGGGCTGTGTTATAGCAACAGGTGGCGGAGCCGTAAAACGAGAAATAAATATGGAACTCATGGGTGAAAACGGAATTATCGTTTTCATTGACCGAGAGCCCCAAAAAATTTTATCATGCATAGGTGGCGATGCAAGGCCATTGCTTGCAGAGGATAAACAAAGAATATTCAATTTGTATAACGAGCGTATTTCTTTATATAGAAAATATGGCGAAGAAGTTGTAGATAATAATGTAACGGAAGACGAAGCATTAGAAGCTCTTTGCAAAATTGCTATGAAGGAGAAGAGTAAAGCATGAAAAAAATACTAGTGTTGAATGGACCTAATATTAATTTGTTGGGTATTCGTGAGAAAAACATTTATGGTCGTCAGGATTATGATTCTCTGGTAAAGTACATCCAGGAAACTGCTGATAAGCTTGGCGTTGAAGTAGAGTTTTTGCAAAGCAATTATGAGGGTGATATTGTAACTGCTATTCAAAATGCTTACGGCAAAAAAGATGGTATTGTAATCAACCCTGCAGCATTGACTCACTATTCTGTTGCTGTTTTGGATGCTCTTCAAGGTGTTAATATTCCGGCTGTTGAAGTGCATATTTCCAATATTCATAAGCGCGAAGAATTCCGCCATCATTCTGTAACTGTAGCAGGCTGTGTAGGCCAAATCTGCGGACTTGGATTTAAGGGATACGCTTTAGCTTTAGAATATTTAGCTGAATTAGAATAATAAAAATAAAAAAACGAGCGCGAAGCTCGTTTTTTTATTTGGTGCAATATAATCGAATTATCGGAGTGAAATATTTTTTTGTAAAATAAAAGAGCCGCCTAACGGCGGCAGTTTTATTCGCTTGCCTACACCCCTGTTCGACAAGCTTTGGTTAGAGAGAAGGAAAAGGAGAATTATAAATTTTTAAAAGGTTAGAACGGCTATAATAGCGATAAGCAAATTGTCCAGATTTGCATAAGTTCTTTTTCAAAAATCAATATTTCGCCCTACTTGTGGGCAAAAGAAAAACCGTCTCTGCAAGCAGAAACGGGTACGAATACTTCCTAAAGCAGTCACTATCACTCTCACATAAATAGATCATGCTAAATTTGTATCTCTCCCTGTCGCTCGCAGGTCAAGCTTACGCTTATATGAAAAACCCTGCCGACTTCTAAATAGTCACGGCGGCGGGACCGTTTGGATTTACACCAATTAGTTTTTCATACGAAATATTGATTTGATGGTGTTATTATACAACTAGAAATATTCTGTGTCAATACTTTTTCTTGATTATTTGAGAATAATTACTATTAATTTTTAAAATATAAATTTTGTAGTATGCTCTGATTAATCTTTCATCTTTTCTTTGAAGAGTGTATAATTAAATCACAGATTTTTTATGGTGGGTATCATGAGAGATATTAAAATCGTCATTGCGTCTCCTGCAGGAAATACAACAGCGTTTGTGCTTTCGTCAGTAGAACAAAAGGACTACATGTTAATAGGTAAAGAAATTCTCGCTAGAAAAGATCTTGGTGTAGAGCAGGTTGCTTTTGTTAAGAGCTTTAGTCCACACCCGCGTATGGAAATGTGCGGGATGGAATTTTGTGGCAACGCAGGACGGGCTTTTGGTCTTTTGTGCGCAAAGCAGCAAGAAATAGTCGGCCATGCTTCAATAGAAATATCAGAAAGTGGCTGTAATCACAATTTGCTAGTAGAAGTAAATACTTCAAAGAATACAGCAAGTATTTCTATGCCCTTGCCAAAGTCTGTGATAACATTAGAGGATACTGGCTTGTCGGAACTAAAAGGAGCAGTCCTGGTAGATTTAGATGGCATAATGCATGTAGTTCTGCAAAATACAAACATAGAAGCATCTCTTAAGGTTTTTGGAAGAATTAAAGATTTCATAATGGAGAAATTTAATCCCCCGGCTATGGGAGTGATGTTTGTAAAGGCAGATAAATCAGTGGTGCCAATTGTTTATGTAAGAGATGTTGACTCTACCTACGAGGAAGGGAGTTGTGGCTCAGGCACAACAGCTTGTGCGATAGCATGGAGTCAGGGCTGCAAAGAAATAACAAAGTATTTTGTAGTAAGGCAGCCAGCAGGTGCTATAGATGTAAATATCGAACTTACGAATGGTAAGTTAAAGGGTGTAAGTATAGGTGGACCAGTAGAGTTGTCCGATGTACTAACGCTTAGTTTAAATTGTTAATCGTAACTTTAAATTTGGAGGTATGTGAAGATGCTTGTAACCACAACTAATAATGTCGAAGGTCGTAAAATTACTGGCTACAAAGGAATCGTTTTTGGTGAAGTTGTTTCTGGTATGAATTTTGTTAAGGATTGGTTTGCTGGTGTTACCGATACTATTGGCGGTCGTAGCGGTATGTATGAAGGAGAATTAGAAGATGCTCGTGAAAAGGCATTGAAAGAAATGATTCATCGTGCTGAAAAAATTAGTGCAGATGCTATTATTGGTGTTGATTTTGATTATGAAGTAATGGGTGAAAAAAATGGCATGATCATGGTATCCTGCTCTGGTACAGCTGTAACTTTGGATTAAGAATAATAATGATTAAAATAACTCTCTGCATATTTACTGCAGGGAGTATTTTTTTGCAAATTTTTATAGAAGAAAAACGTTATTTGGGGTAAAAAGTAGTGCAATTTGTGGACTTTTGTATACAAAACTGTTTTTCTTAAGATTTTGGCACGTGTTTTACACGGAAAAATATACTAAATATACCCAAAATAATGTAACAAAAAACTAAAAAATGTTAAAAGTTTACACTTTGTAAATAGTTTTTGTAAATTTAACTGAAAACAATATTAATACTGTATACAATTTGCCAAGAAAATAATACTTTGGTATAATTCAGGCATATCATATGAGGCTTGGTGAAAACCCAAGTTCTATAAGGACTTGTTGTTGACTGCAAGTGGATGATACTCTGGAGAAGCCTGTTCGCAAGAACAGGGGCCGAAGGTGCAAACGCAAAAGCGTAAATCTCTCAGGCAAAAGGACGGAGCATGTATTTTAGTTTTCTGTCGGTAATGCTTGAGTGGTTCTGCTGGGGGTGGAATCGCTCTTTTGTTTTTGTTGGGATCTTCTGTTAATGACAAACTCCAAGTAAAGAAAAGAAAGAAGGAAAAAATTATGTCAGAAGCTCAAATTCTCGCAACCCTAGAAGCCATAGACGGTTTCGTATGGGGCCCTGTAATGCTTACCATTTTGGTTGGCACAGGTATCTATTTAACCTTAAGAACTAAGTTCTTATGTTGGCGCAATCTTCCGTTTGCTGTTTCTTCTACTTTAAGTAAAGAAGCTCGTCAATCCAAAGGCGAAGGCGACGTTTCTCCTTTCGCTTGCTTGTGTACTGCTCTTGCTGCTACCATCGGTACTGGTAACATCGCAGGCGTAGCAAACGCTCTTGCAACTGGTGGCCCTGGCGCTCTGGTTTGGATGTGGATCTCCGCAGCATTCGGTATTACTTCTAAATTCACTGAATGTGCTCTCGCAGTAAAATATCGTATTAAAAACGACCGTGGCGAAATGCTTGGCGGACCTATGATTACTGCTGAAGTTGGTATTCCTGCACTGTACGGCGAAAGCTATAAAGGCTTTGCAAAAGTTTTGGCTTGGTCCTTCGCACTGTTTGCAGTGTTCGCTTCCTTCGGTATCGGCAACCTGACTCAAGGTAACTCCATTACTGAAGCTTTCCAAAATCTTTGTGGCGCTAACATGTACGTAGTTGGTGCAATCGTTGGTGGTTTAACCTTAGCAATCGTTCTTGGCGGTTTGAAATCTATTTCTAAAGTATCTTCCGTAATCGTTCCTCTGATGGCAATTTTCTACTTCGTAGGCGCTGTTATCATTATCCTGGCTCACATTGGTCAAGTTCCTCAAGCTATTTGCGATATGTTCCGTATGGCATTCAGCCCTGAAGCAGTTGGCGGCGGCGTTGCTGGTTCCGTAACCGCATCCATGGTTGATGCAATGACCAAAGGCGTTGCACGTGGTTGCTTCTCCAACGAAGCTGGTATGGGTTCTGCAGCTATCACCGCAGCAGCAGCTACTACCGATAACCATGTTCGTCAAGGTTACATTAACTCCACTGGTACTTTCTGGGATACTTTCGTAGTTTGCTCCGTAACTGGTATTGCAATCCTTTCTTCTGGTGCAATGGACAAAGTTATGGTTGATGGTAAAGTAGTTCTTAAAGGTGCATCTCTCACCATCGAAGCTTTCCGTTCTACCTTAGGCGCAGGCGGTGCTTGGCTCGTAGCTATCGCATTAGCACTGTTCGCATACTCCACCATTCTTGGTTGGGAATATCATGGTGAAAAAGCTCTGGAATATATCACCAGATCTCATACCGCTACCATGGCTTACCGTATTCTTTTCTCCATTACTGCATTCGTTGGCTGCATCTCCGCATTCGAAATTGCTTGGGATATTTCCGATATTCTGAATGCATTAATGGTTATCCCGAATGCTATCATTATGATTATGCTAGTAGGTCCGTTAGTAAAAGATATGGAAGACTTTGAAAATATTAAATAATAAGTTTACGATTGGGGCTGGGCGTTTTGCTAGCCAAGCATCTGGCCCCTTATCATAAAATTTTAAATTGGTAATTTTTAAACTCCTTAACTTCATGAGAGTTCGAGCATAAGATCCCCCCTGAAGTTAGGGAGTCTTTTTGTCGCTTGTACAGAAAATAAAAATCCCGTTCCATCTGGAGCGGGATTTTTCGTTTGAAGGTTTATTCTTTGATAAGTTCACCAGTTTCTGGATGAATATGTTCTTTTTTGAAGAAGTGGGTGTATGTAGCCATAACCATGATGATTATACCTAGATAACCGGTGTAGGAATAGATAAAGCCTACAAGTTTATCGAAGGGAAGGACGGAGCCAAAGAATGCACAGATACAAACAATAGCACGAAGAATTTTGGCTTTCATACAATGTTCATCTTGAATCAAAAAGTTGGAAATAATCCAAAGAATGGAAGTCAGAGGATTGAAAATTCCAACCATAAGGATGATGCTAAATATTTGTGCATAAATGGGAGATAAAGTTTTTGCAAGCTCTAGAGTTGGAACTTGTACATAACCAGCGACTTGAATATGAGCGAGAATTGCTAATGCCATGATAACAATGCAGCATGCAAAGACAAATCCACCAATGGTACCAGAAAGCTTAGCTTCTTTGTTGCTATTGCAGTTGGGGCCTATACCTGCAAGAAAAGGTCCAAGTCCCAAAGCCATAAAGCTTGTGTAGAGAATTCCTGAAAAAGCCCAGTTTCCTGTGGCAGCTAGAACAGGATGTGTTGCTAGATGAGCTTCGGCGGCCGGAAGGTTACCCAGTCCTGTTATTAATGTGCTAATTCCAATAAATAATGTGTAAGCGATAATTACATAACCTATGGAGCCGATGAGCTTGGTTATTTGTTTGATGCCAAACCAGTTAGCAGCAAAGATTGCTATGAGCATGCCTGCACGGCCATAGGCAGTAGGAATTCCGTAGTATTGGTTTAGTGTGGCACCTGCTCCAGCAGTCATGAGAATTAGAACTCCGAAAAAGAATATAGGGACAAAGTATTTCAGAAAATTACCCATATATTTTCCGCAATAATAAATCCAAATAGTATTAACGTTTTTTAGATTAAGTTTTTTGCCATCTTCCATAGCCATACTACAGATTAAAATGTATGTGAGCATTGTAAGCGCTGCAGCTCCGATAGTTCCAGTAAATCCAAAGGCTGTAAAGAATTGTAGAACTTCTTGGCCAGTAGCAAAGCCAGAGCCAATACTAAAGGCGATAATTGCACTTCCTAGAGAAAGCACATTAGATATATTCATATATTTCCTCCAAATAAAAAGTTTCCGTGCAATAGTATATAACTTTTTGAGATTAAAAAGAAGAGTATTGAGAACTAAATTTGCTTGCTCTCTCTCGGTTAAAATGATAGAATGATTAAGTTATTTATTAATGGTAAGGTAAACTATGCGTACATTATATATACTTATAGCTTTTATGCTCCTGGCTACAATGAGTCTGTGGGCTGGAAGGTTTAATAAAATTAAAAAGTTGCCTGCAGTAATTATTGCTTGCCTTTGTATGAGCATAGCTGGTATATTTTTGGCTTGTAGTGTTCTACCCGGTGATTTTGCCTACAAGGAAACAGTAACCAATTTAGGTAATAAGCAGTTAAGCGGAAAAGCTGTTCCTGCAAAGGCTATAGCACTTACTTTTGACGATGGGCCATATGAACCCTATACATCAAATTTACTAGTCAAACTGCAAGAGAAAAAAGTTAAAGCAACATTCTTTATTATTGCAGAGCAAGCCGAAAAGCATCCAGATACTGTTAGAAAAATTGCTGCAGCAGGTCATACTATTGCTTTGCATCAATATCGACACGTTGATTCTTTAAAGCTTTCAAAGAAAGAACTTAAAGAAAGCTTATTAAAAGGTAAAGCAACCATAGAAAAGCTTTCTGGAAAAGAAGTTAAGCTTTGGAGACCTTGCCATGGTTTTAGAGATGTAGCAGTTCTGGCTATTGCTAGGGAAATAGGACTTACCGTAGTCAATTGGGATAATATTCCTCGAGATTGGACTCTTATCAGTGCAGGAGAAATTACTCGTAGAGTAGTTAAAGATGCAAGTCCTGGTAGCATAGTGCTTTTGCATGATGGCGATAGCCCTAAATATAAGGATCCACGAACAGAAACGATTAATGCCGTGCCAAAAATTATAGATGAATTACGAAGTCAAGGTTATACTTTTGTTGCTATAGAATAGGAGAGAAAAATGAAATTAATAGTTGGACTTGGAAATATAGGTAAAGAATATGAGAATACTCGCCATAATATTGGCTTCATGGTGGTTGATGAACTAGCAAAACGTTGGGGTATTAGCTTTGGTAAAGAAGATCGCAGTGCCTATTGCGCAGAATATCGTATGGGTGGAGAAAAAATTCTTGTTATCAAACCTACTACCTATATGAATCTTTCTGGTTTTGCAGTAGGTGCTTATGCTAATTTCTATCACATTGATCCTGAAGATATTGCTGTTATTCAAGATGATATGGATATGGCGCTAGGACAAATTCGTATTCGTTCTAAAGGTAGTGCTGGTGGACACAATGGCATTAAATCCATTATCCAACATTTAGGAACTGAAGAATTCCCTCATTTTAAAGTTGGTATTGGTCATCCTGATCGCAACAACAAAGCTGTAATCAATCATGTATTGAATGGTTTCTATGCTGACGAAAAAGAAACTATTACTAAGGCTGTCAATGATATGGCTAGCGCATTAGAAGAATGGGTAAAGGTTGACTTAAATTCTGCAATGCAAAAATATAATACTAAAAAAGCTAAGAAGCCTAAAAAAACTGCAGAACCTAAAGAAGAAGCAAACGAAGAAAATAAAGAAGCATAAAAAAATCCCGTCTCTTGTGAGACGGGATTTAATATTTGTTTTTCAAAATTATTTTTTATGTAAGTCAAAGAGGGAGGAAACGGACCAATCGTTGTAGATGCGAAGAATGGTTTCTGCCAGGATGGGAGCAACGGAAAGGATTTTGATTTTCGGATGCTTTTTAGCAGGAGCCAGAGGAATGGTGTTAGTTGCAACGAGTTCGGTGATATCGGATTGAGCAATGCGGGACAGAGCCGGATCGGTCAGGATGGGGTGAGTGCAGCATGCATAGATATCTTTAGCACCAAATTTCTTAAGTGCACGAGCACCTTCGCACAGAGAACCTGCAGTATCAACCATATCGTCAACCAATACGCAGTTTTTGCCTTCAACGTTGCCGATTAAGTTCATAACTTCAGCTACACCAGGTTCCGGACGACGTTTGTCGATGATTGCCATGGGGCAGTTAAGGATTTCAGCGAAAAGACGTGCACGGCTAACGCCACCAAGGTCAGGAGATACAACCATTAAATCGTCAAGATTCTTTTCTTTGATGTATTCAGCCAGGAGCGGACCACCAGGCATATGATCGAAAGGAATGTTGAAGAAACCTTGAATTTGAGCTGCATGCAGGTCGATGGTTACAACACGGGTAATGCCGGAAGCTTCCATCAAGTCAGCCATCAATTTAGAGGTGATAGGTTCACGACCGCGAGCTTTACGGTCTTGACGAGCATAGCCATAGTAAGGAACGATTGCAGTGATGTTTTTAGCGCTTGCACGTTTGAAAGCATCAGCCATGATTAAAAGTTCCATTACGTTATCGTTAACGATGGGGCCACAAGTAGGTTGAACAATGAAGATATCTTTGCCGCGAACAGATTCGTTGATCATTACTTGAATTTCACCATTGTTAAAACGATTAACAACGGAGTCACCAACAGTGGTGCCAAGATAAGATGCGATTTCGCGAGCCAGATCAGGGTTTGCATTACCGGTAAAAATTCTTAATTTGTTTTCATCAGACAACATTTCATTTCCCTCCAGAAATTATCATGATTATAATGATTGAATAATCATATAGATATTATACTCCATAATGAAGTATATTTCCATAGATAATATGCTTACTTGTTGCGATAATTTTCAGCCCAGCCTTCGATATTCTTTTGTTTTGCACGACCAATGCCGAGTGCATTTTCGGGAACATCTTTGGTGATAGTAGAACCAGCACCGATGTAAGTGTTAGCTTCTACGGTTACCGGAGCCACAAGGTTGGTATTGCATCCTACAAATGCATTATCTCCAACTACAGTACGGTGTTTTTTCTTACCATCATAGTTAACGGTAATGCAACCACAACCCATGTTTACGCCACTTCCGATATCGCTATCACCGATGTAGGTAAGATGGGGAAGCTTGGTGCCAACACCAACATTGGAATTCTTAACTTCAACAAAGTTGCCAATTTTAACATTGTCACTGATAACGGTGTCAGGACGAAGATGGATGTAAGGACCTGCGGTTACGTTATTTTTAACTTCGCAGTCATGTGCATAGGTAAATTGGATTTTGCAAGCATTACCCATTTTTACATTGGTGAAACGGCAGTTAGGACCAACTTCACAATCTTCACCGATTTCGGTATTGCCTTCAAGCCAGGTATAAGGATAGATGATGGTATCTTGGCCAATCTTAACACTTGCTTCGATGAAGGTGCTTGCGGGATCCATAATGGTTACGCCACTGTCCATGAGTTTATCAAGGATGCGAGTACGCATTACAGATTCAGCAACAGAAAGTTGTTTACGGGAGTTGATGCCCATAACCATGTCGCTATCAGCGGTTACAACACCACCAACTTTTTTGCCTGCACTATATAATTTGTCGAGAATATCAGTTAAATAATATTCTCCTTGTGCATTATTAGGAGTGATTGTTTCAAGAACCTCAAACATTAAAGGACATTCAATACAATAAATGCCAGTATTGATTTCTTTTACTGCTTTTTGTTCTTCAGTTGCATCTTTTTGTTCAACTATACCACAAACATCACCATTGTTATCGCGAATAATACGGCCATAACCAGTAGGATTGTCCATGATAGCGGTCATGACGGTGGCGGAAGCACTAGATGCTTTATGAGCTTCGTAGAATTTCTTTAATTCCTCACCGTCCAACAGGGGAGTATCACCACATAAGATCATAGCAGTTCCGGTGAAACCACTTAAAGCTTCTTTGGTTTGGAGAACCGCATGACCAGTACCAAGTTGTTCGGCCTGTAAAGCAGTTTTTGCTTGACCTGCAACCATTTCTTCTACAAGCTCAGCTCCATGACCGATGATTACGACTTTATCATCAGCACCAGCAGCTGTGGATGCATCAATTACATGTTGGAGCATTGCTTTGCCACCAACCTTGTGCAGTACTTTAGGTAATTTACTGCGCATACGAGTTCCTTTGCCAGCAGCTAAAATTACAGCAACTAAACTAGACATAAAACTACCTCACTGAATTATAAATATTTTTCGGCAAGTTTAAAATCTGAGGGCTTGTCGACATCCATTCCGATTTCTGGATAATCGGAGAA
>JAKSOJ010000100.1 GCA_024405645.1 Phascolarctobacterium sp.
GCTACTGCAGGAGCAATAGTACGCTTTACTACATCGTTTTTATCTGCTTCTGTTTGAGCATACTTCCTGCCTATGAACATCATTGCCAAGGAAGAAAGCGTCATGAAGATAGCGATAAAGTCCCAACTTTCCAACCAAGAAAACATCCTTTACTCCTCCTTATTTTGTTCTGTCATTGATGAACATGGAATCACCAAAGGAGAAGAAACGATACTTCTCTTTAACTGCTTCCGCATAGGTAGCAAGCATAATCTCACGAGAAGACAGAGAAGAAACAAGCATTAACAGAGTGCTTTGAGGCAAATGGAAGTTAGTAATGAGAGCATCTACCATACGCCATTTATAACCAGGATAAATGAAAATTTTAGTAAAGTTAGAGCCTGCCATTAATTGACCAGATTCAGACGCAGCCTCGAGAGTACGTACACTAGTAGTACCAACCGCAACAATTCTACGACCTTCAGCTTTCGCCTTATTTACAGTAGCAGCAGCCTCTTCGCTTACAGTATAGAACTCGCTATGCATGGGATGGTCTTCTATGTTAGTTTCTGTAACAGGACGGAATGTTCCAAGACCTACATGAAGAGTTACAAAAACCTCTTCGCAACCCATGTCCTTAATCTTTTGCAGAAGCTCCTTGGTAAAATGCAGACCAGCGGTAGGAGCAGCAGCACTGCCACGTTCCCTATTATAAACTGTTTGGTAACGCTCTTTATCTTCAAGCGGAGCAGTAATATAAGGAGGCAAAGGAGTTTCACCCAAACGGTCCAAAATCTCCTCGAAAATACCGTCGTATTTAAAGCGAACGATACGTCCACCAAACTCAGTCTTATCGATTACCTCGCAGGAAAGCTCATCAGAAAATTTAATTTGTGCACCAATTTGCAGTTTCTTACCAGGTTTAACTAATGCTTCCCAATCAGTAGTATTCTTACGAGTTAACAGAAAAACCTCAACATGTGCACCAGTATCCTTAAAACCATGTAAACGTGCAGGAATTACTCGAGTATCGTTAAATACCAGAACGTCACCGGGCTTTAAATAATCCACGATATCGTAGAAATGTTTATGTTCAATTTCCCCATTGTACTTATCAACTACCAAAAGGCGAGAATGATCTCTCGGCTCCATTGGATGTTGTGCAATTAGTTCTTTGGGTAATTCGTAATCAAAGTCAGTAACTAACATAAAAACCTCATTTTCGTAGGGAACGATTTCCTTCGTCCCTAAACTTCTATATTAAAATTATATATTATAATTCAATTTTGTCCCTGGATAATAATGGTTCAGAATGTCCCTATAGGTAATCTTTTCATCAGAATTGGCCATGCCTCTTGCACCCCAAGAAGAAAGTCCAATACCATTACCCCTTGCCTTACCCTTAAAAACAAGCTGTTCATCTTTATCTTCGCCAACAATATGGTACGCTCTTTTCAAGTCTGACCATATTGGCTTATCACTTTCGTTGATTTTGATGGACATTTCCTTTTTGCCAATCTCATAACCATAGACATTGGCAATGGGAAGCTCAATTTTTTCAGGCACAGGAACTCCTGTTTTTACATCAAATAATGTACTTGGCAAATTCAAAATATCAGCAATCTCTTGACCAGTGAGTTTAACAGTTCCCTTATCACCAGAGATAATCATATATTTTACTCTGCCACTTTCAGTGCGATCATCGGCCTTATCCCCCATGGGAGAGAGGAAAATGCTAGTCATTTTGCCGATTTCATGCCCGGACCTTTCCACATAATTATGAAGAAGAAAGGGAGATACGCGTTTTTCCCACTTATTATCAGGAGAATCCTCGTCAAAGTCTTGCACAGATTGCAGATAGGAATAGCCTTGCATCCCCTCAGTTCTACCACCAGTACTAGAAGTAGTAAGAGCATAAACCGGTTTACCATTGGCAGATACCAAATATTCCCCAGCAGTTGCCTTAATTAACTTGGTAATTGCATCTCTCTCGATGTCCTTACCAGTTCCCAGATAAGGAACCTCTTGGTCTAGGGCCTTTAAATCGTATTTACCCTTAGAAACAGTTTTACTATGAAGAGCGTAGCTTCTTGCAGCTACTGCTTGAGCCTTGATAGCCTCGTCGGGCCAAATAGGCATGGTTTTAGTTGGCAATACACTTTCCAGATAAGTTTCCAAAGGAACATCGTTAACAACCAGAATATTTCCGTCATCAACAGAAATACGCAGATTTCCCTTGTATTCCCTATGGTTAACTCCCAATGGCTTTTTCTCATCGTCATTTATCAAAACAACTTTGGAAGATAAAACCATTTTTTTATCGAAAGCAAGCTTGCCATCTACAATATGAACAAAATATTTGCCTTTTTTGAGAATCTGTTCCCCATCCTCTGTTTGAAGCTTGCAATCTGCATTTGTTTTAAGCTCACAAGTATTTTGCCCTGTGATTAAAGCAATGTGCATGTTTTCCTCAGCAAAAGCAAGAGTGCTAATGCAGAAACAGATTATGGTGAATATAAAAGTAATATATTTCTTCATAAATTTTTATTCTTTAAGATTCAATAAAATCAGTCATGTACATCGTACAAGAACTTACTAATACGCACGATTTTTTCTTGAGGAGCTTCAGTTTTCTTCTTTTGAATCAAATAACGATCTCTTTCAGAGAAAACACAACCACAATATTGTTGACGATAAAGCCCCATTTCCAGGCTAATATCCACGCCTCTTTGGTAGCCTACGCGAAAATCCTCATAGTAAAAAGGAATGCCAAATTCTTCCGCAGCCTCTTGAGCAATTTTCTTGATGAGTTCATGCTTTTGGTAAATGCTCACCAAAAGAGTCGTAGAAAAGGCATCATAGCCCTGCTCTTTGGCAAATTGAGCAGCATAACGCAAACGCATGCGATAGCAATAAGCGCAACGAATAGTTGGTTCGCTAAGCATACCTCTCACGCAGGTTTCCAAATCGTAATTCTTATTTACGAAAAGGGTAACCTCTTTTTTTGCGCAAATCTCCCTCAGAGTCGCCAAGCGTTGCTTGAATTCCTTGTAGGGATGAATATTGGGATTGTAATAGAGAATATCAAAATCCTTGCCATCAGCCCTAAGCTTTTCCGTTGGATAACAAGCACAGGGACCACAGCAAGCGTGCAGTAAAAGTTTCATAATTTATTTTTCCGGATATGGAATACCCAAATATCTATATGTTTCCCTAGTTGCGATGCGTCCTCTAGGAGTGCGTTGCAGCATACCAAGTTGCATCAAATAGGGTTCGATTACGTCTTCAATTGTGCCGGATTCTTCACTTACCGCAGCAGCAATGGTTTCAATACCAACAGGTCCGCCACCAAAGGTTTTTACGATAGTAGTTAAGATTCTACGGTCACCACGGTCCAAACCAGCACGGTCAACCTCCAAACGAGCAAGAGCTTCATCTGCCAATTGACGGGTAATGGTATCTTGACCCAATACTTGAGCGAAATCGCGTACACGTTTCAAAAGACGGTTAGCAATACGCGGAGTACCACGACTACGACGAGCAATTTCGTCCGCTCCTCCATCGTCAATCTTTACGCCTAAAATTTCGGCAGCACGAGTAATGATGAACTTCAATTCCTCGGGCTTGTAGAATTCCAAGCGCAATTGTACGCCAAAGCGATCACGCAAGGGAGCAGCAATAGCGCCCAAACGAGTGGTTGCACCAATCAAAGTAAAATGCGGCAGGTCCAAACGCATGCTACGAGCTGCAGGACCCTTACCTATAATAATATCTAAAGCAAAGTCTTCCATAGCACTATAAAGAATTTCTTCTACAGTTTTGGAAAGACGATGAATTTCATCGATAAAAAGCACATCATTATCGCCAAGATTAGTCAAAATCGCAGCCAAATCGCCCTGACGCTCAATAGCAGGACCACTTGTCACACGAATATTTACGCCCAATTCATTGGCAATAATATTAGCTAAGGTTGTTTTGCCAAGGCCCGGAGGTCCAAAAAGCAAGCAATGGTCCAGAGCCTCGTGACGATCAGCAGCAGCCTTAATGAAAATTTCCAAATTTCCCTTGGCTTGTTCTTGTCCAATATATTCTTTTAAATATCTAGGACGAAGGGAATATTGCCAACCATCGGTATCTTGTTCCCCACCGGAAATTAATCTATCATCAAATTCCATGCTAGTCCTCCATTATCTTTTCGCAAAAAGCTTCAAGGCCTGACGAATAATTTCTTCGCTTGCAAGGCTTTCAAGGTTTTCAATCTTCTTTAAAGTCGGAACGATTTCACTATTGGAATAACCGAGTGCAGTTAAGGCTTCCATAGCTTCACCTACAGCGTTATTCTTTGTATTAACAGTCGCGCCATAGTCATTACCCACAACTTCGGTGAAACCATCCCCAATTTTATCCTTAAGTTCGAGGAGCATACGTTCTGCAGTTTTCTTACCAATACCAGGCAATTTAGTGAGTACCTTGAGGTCCTTGGTTTGCACTGCCAAGTAAAATTCATCTGGCTTACAAGCGGAAACGATGCCCAACGCAAGCTTGGGGCCAACGCCACTTACAGTAAGAAGAAGCTCGAACAGCTCGTAATATTCCAAACTTAAGAAACCATATAAAGTAATTGCGTCCTCACGGACAGCAGTATGAACATTAAGTCTAACTTCCTTACCCAAGAAAAGCTGAGCCAAATGGGAGGAAGGCATGTGTACGCGATAACCAACTCCGCCCGGAGTATCGATAATAGCGTTATCAGAGCCCAAATATGCAACTATTCCTTTTACCGCACCAATCATTATTTTCCCTCCTGCCAACGACGAGTTGCTGCTACATTTAGCCCAGTAATCGCTGCGGCCAAAGCATCGGCTGTATCGTCCGGCTTAATCTTTTCACGGATATTTAGTAAATGCATAACCATGTAAATGACCTGCTCCTTAGTAGCACTACCTGTGCCTACTACGGATTGCTTAATCTGCATGGGTGTAAATTCCAAAATAGGAATATCGTGATTAGCTGCAGCCAAAAGCACTACGCCCCTAGCCTGACCAACCGGAATCGCAGTAGTAACGTTACGGTTGAAGAACAGCTTTTCTACACTCATATAATCGGGATGATAATGCTCGATTATCGCAGAAATATCGTCATATATTTTTTTTAGTCTCAATTCAGGCGCCATATCTTTAGATGTAAGCACGGAACCATAGAACACAGGACGAAGTCTATTCCCCGTCATGTCTACCAAACCATACCCACAGATAGCAGTACCTGGGTCAATACCTAAAACTAGCATTTACGTTTTTACCTTTT
>JAKSOJ010000101.1 GCA_024405645.1 Phascolarctobacterium sp.
ATTCCGGTTTCAAGAGTCTTACGTTCAATATTTGCAATTCTCATGATGTCCTCCTAAATTATGCAAGAGCATTTTTAATAGCAGTTAAAATGATTTGATTTTCTTCCGGCGTACCCACAGTAATTCTGAGGCAACCCTTCAATACAGGATGACCAGTAAAATCTCTAGTTAAAATGCTTTGAGCAAGCAATTCCTTGAAAAGATATTTGCCTGCAGCTTCCAAGCCTTGTTTATCTTTACCATACTTTTCAGCGTAACGCATAGCCATTTTGCTTTCTAATTCGCCTTGAGCACGGAAGCAAACGAAATTGGTTGCAGTATCATAAACATAAAAGCCTAATTCTTTAAGTTCAGCAGCAAAAGCATCTCTTTCACTACGAATAAGTTTAATTTGGTCCTTATATGCTAATTTATTTCTATAAACACATTCTGCAACAATAAGAGAAAATGCGTTAACAGTGTAAGGCAGAAGAACCTTAGACAGTTCCTTCATAAGTCTATGAGAGCCAATGCCATAGCCACAACGCATACCTGCAAGACCATAAGCCTTAGAGAAGGTACGGAATACCATAAAATTATTGTACTTGTTAAGCAGGGATAAGGTTGAGCCAGCCACAAGCCACAATTTATTCAAAGGACGCATGTCATTTGTTGCAACAGCCTTGCCATCAGCAAATTCCATATAGGCTTCGTCCATAACAACAGGACAATCTACATTAGCAATGATTTTCTCCATATCTGCTAATTCGTTATAGTTACCAGTTGGATTATTAGGATTGCAAATGATAAGAAGTGCAGGTTGTTCCTTTTTGCAAAGTTCAATTACAGCATCAGGATCTACATAGCCCTCTTTAGTCAAATTGTAACGCAAGGGTTCACTATCAGCTAATGATGCATATTCTCCATACATGGAGAAAGAAGGCCAAGGAACAGCAATCTTCTTGCCAGCGCCTCCAAATGCATAGCAAACTTTTTCTAAAAGTTCACTGGAGCCATTACCAATATGCACACATCTCATGTCCACGCCTAATTCTTCTGCGATAACCTCGCGAAGATTTTCGGATTTCATGGGCGGATAACGATTAAACGGAAAGCTAGGTACAACTGCACTAACAGCTTCGCGTACTACATCCGGTGTTGGATAGTTATTTTCATTAGCATTAACGACAATGGAAGCGTCGATGGTTTCTACATCGTATTCTTCCATATCTGCAATGCTTTGTCTTACGGTATATTCAAGCATTATTTGCCCTCCTTAGCAACACGCACGCGAATTGCGTTAGCATGAGCTTGTAAGCCTTCTGCTTCTGCCAAGGTAATTACATCTTCCGCTACAGCCATCAGTGCAGGAGCAGTATAAGCAATAATACTAGTTTTCTTCATAAAGGTTTCTACATTAAGAACACTGTAGAATTTTGCAGTGCCACCAGTAGGAAGAACGTGGTTAGGACCTGCATAGTAGTCACCCAAGGGTTCTGGAGAATTTTGGCCCAGGAAAACTGCGCCCGCATTACGAATGTAAGGAAGAACTGCAAAAGGATCCTTGGTCATAACTTCCAAATGTTCGGGAGCAGACATATTACTCATTTCGATAACAGTATCCAAATCTTTAGCAAGAACAATCTTACCTGCTTGAGCCAAAGAAGTACCTGCAATCTCTCTACGCGGAAGCTTTGCTAATTGTACTTCAACTTCTTCAGCAACTGCATTAGCAACACGTTCACTATCAGTAATAAGAATAGCACAAGCCAAAGGATCATGTTCAGCTTGAGAAAGCATATCAGCAGCAAGATATTCAGGATCTGCACTGTCATCTGCAACGATTAAGATTTCAGAAGGACCAGCAAGCATATCAATATCTGCGTGGCCAATAATTGCTTTTTTAGCCAAGGTTACGAAAATATTGCCAGGGCCAGTAATTTTTTCTACTTTAGGTACAGTTTCGGTACCAAAAGCCAGAGCAGCAATTGCTTGAGCACCGCCCATTTTATAAATTTCGGTTACACCGATTAATTTTGCAGTTACGAGAACATTCGGGTTTACCTTGCCATCCTTTCCAGGAGGAACTGCCATAACAATGCGAGGTACACCTGCAACCTTAGCAGGACATGCATTCATCATTACGGAAGAAGGATACGCAGCAGTACCACCAGGCACATAAATACCAACACTGTCTACAGGGGTGATTTTTTGACCGAGCATGGAACCGAAGGGACGATTGGTAAGCCAAGTTTTGGGCATTTGTTCTTCGTGGAATTTTTTTACATTTTCAATAGCACGAGCAAGAGCTGCTTTTACTTCAGGCTTAACGATTGCTTCTGCTTCAGCAAATTCTTCTTCAGTAACCTTAATATTTTCCGGGGTAAGCTCAACACGGTCAATCAGTTTAGTATAGTAGAATAATTTTTCATCACCATCAGCACGAACGTCTGCAACGATTTGGTCTACTACTTGAGCAGCAGTCATGTGACGACCGAACATCGCATCGGTACCTGCTTGAATACGAGGAGAAAGTTCAACCTCATCAAAAGCTTTTTTCTTCATTAAAGCAGCCATTTCTTTGGCTGTCATATTTCTAGCATCAGTAACTTGCATTATTTTCCCTCCTCTGCCAATACTACACGCAAATCTTCAACAAGCTTGTGCAGTCTATCGAATTTCAGTTTAAAGCTAGCGCGATTTGCAATAAGTCTAGCAGTTGCTGTAAAAACAGAATCTACTTCGACGAGTTTGTTTTCTTTCAAAGTACGACCAGTTTCTACAATATCGATAATCATTTCAGAAATGCCTACAATAGGACCAAGTTCAATGGAACCATTTAACTTAACAATTTCTACTTGGATACCTAATTTATTGAAATATTCTTTTGCGCAATTAGGATATTTTGTTGCAGCACGTAAATGAGCATAATCAGTTAACTTTTCACGGCGTTTTGCTTCAGGCACAGCCATCATCAGACGACATTTGCCAAAGCCCATATCGAGAAGCTCAACAACATCCTTTTCTTGTTCCAAAAGAACATCCTTGCCGATAATACCAATATCTGCAGCACCATATTCTACATATGTAGGAACGTCCACAGTTTTAGCGATAATGAAACGTACTTTAGTTTCTTCATTACTGATAATGAGCTTACGAGAATCTTCTACAACATTTTCAGCACTGTAGCCAACTTTTTCTAAAAGTGCCACGGATTTTTTAAATAATTTGCCTTTGGGTAAAGCAATTGTAATATAATCGTTCATCGCGTGCCTCCTTAAGCTATGTAAACAAGACTGGTGCAGCAAAGTGTTTGTGCTTCTTTAGCTGCATCTTCTAAATTCATAGCTTCCGTAGCAAGTTTTACGGACTTGCCTTCTGCCCTAAGAGCAGTTGCTTTTACAATCGCCTCTTGGATTTTTCCCTCGGGGAAAGCAACTAGTACATCCCAGTTTCTGTTATTAGTTTGACCGCGTCTAGCAAGAGCAAGCATCAAACGATCTACGCCTAACGCAAAACCAGTTGCGGGGCAATCCAAGCCAAAGCTTTCCATCATTTTATCGTAACGTCCACCACCGGCAACGGGATAACCCATTTCAGGCAGATAGATTTCGAAAAGCATACCAGTATAATAATTGAAAGAACGATAGAGACCTAAATCAAAGCTAATGTACTGACTAGCACCATAAGCATCTAGAAGTTCGTAAATTCTACGCAAATCGTTAAGAGCTGCCAAAGCCTTTTCATCTCTTACGATATTCGCCACTCTTTCGATTAATTCAATTCCACCTTGCAGGAAGAAGAAATCTGCAAAAAGCTTTTTGACTTCCTCGCGGCTACCTTCCATACGGTTAGCCATTTCATAAATTGCAACTGCATCATGTCGACGCAGGCAAGATTTTAACTCTTCTGTTTCCTCTTCGTTGAAACCAGCCTCACGAGCAAGGCCATTGACAAAATCTACATGGCCAATGCTGATTGCAAAATTCTCCAAGCCAGCAGCTTTGAAGGCTTCTGCAGCCAATACGATAATTTCAGCATCAGCAGCAGGACCAGAAGCACCAAGAAGTTCTACACCAGCTTGTTCAAATTCGCATTGACGACCAGCTTGAATTTCTTCATAACGATAAAGATTTGCCAAGTAGCAAAGACGTTTAATTTTCTCACCATCTTGAAGTCTTGTTGCAGCAAGTCTAGCAATAGGCGCTGTCATATCTGTGCGAAGCATTAAAAGCTTATTAGCTTTATCGAAGAAACGGAAATTGCTTTCGTCGCCAGTGGAGCCAAAGGTTTCCACATATTCGAAGCTAGGAGTTTTTACTTCATCGTAGCCCCATTTGTCAAAAATATTGATTATAGCATTTTCTACCTTACGGCGAGCCTTCATCTCGCCTGGCAGTATATCCTTTGTTCCATAAGGAACTTGATAAACCTTATTCGTCATCATTCTCACCTTTTCGCAATTCTTCCATTACGGAATTATAACCATCTGCGCCATAAACTAAGCAACGTTTAACACGGGAAATCGTTGCGGTACTTGCACCAGTTTTTTCAACAATTGCTTCGTAGCGCTCTCCTTTATCAAGAAGGCGAGCAACCTCCAAACGTTGAGCCATAGCTTTAATTTCACTAATAGTGCAAATATCTTCAAAAAATCTATAACATTGCTCTTCATCCTTTAAAGTCACAATGGTTTTTATAAGTTGGTCGGTTAAATGATCATGAAAATTAGCGGACATTTGCCTACCTCCTTTAAAATAGCAGATTAATTTTGGGGCTATGTCCCATACTTTATCACTTTATCTTGCGAAAGTCAAATGTTTTTTCTACATAATTAGTATGTTAAACAAAAAGGCTGAAGCAAAACGCTTCAGCCAAAAAGTTTTTAAAGTTTGTTTTTGTTGAGTTTTTTAGATAAGTGGTCACCCAAGGATTGCATTACTTGAACCATGAAAATCAAAACGATTACGGTTGCAATCATGACATCCATTTGGAAACGTTGGTAACCATAACGAATTGCCAAGTCACCAAGACCGCCACCGCCCAAGGTACCAGCCATTGCAGAATAACCAATCAAGGAAATAACTGCCAAAGTTATACCAAGTACGATGGAATGAAGGGATTCAGGAATGAGCACCTTGGTAATGATTTGCATCGGGCTCGCACCCATTGCTTGAGCTGCTTCAATAATACCAGGATTAATTTCGAGGAGAGAAGACTCAATAATACGAGCGATAAAGGGAGCAGCAGAAAT
>JAKSOJ010000102.1 GCA_024405645.1 Phascolarctobacterium sp.
ATACACCAGGCTCCGTTGAAATCAAAACCTTGTATACAAAATACTTTCAGAGCTCAAAAAATTTTTAAAAATATTATAAAACTAAAGAAATAATTTTTGCATCTGCCGTATTATCTAACAGAAAATAGAATTCTCCCGGCATTTCTGTCTCAGGATGATATGCAAATCTTTCTATAGGATAATTCTTGTGAATTGTTCTCCAGCTAGAAAATTTGTAATTAGCGACATATTTTTTAGCTTCAGATTCGTTTCTCCAGAACTCACTGGTCTTGTCAAAAATTTCCTGACTCTGCCAGGAAAGCCAATTGGGTTCCCACCCCGGAATATTAGTGAACACATCAAAGCGCAAAATTTCCAACAATAGCTCTTGTTTCTCAGCAAACTTTTCCTTTATATATAGAGCAAGAATTTCTGCAGTACCTTTGGCATTGTGACTTTGCGGATAAAAACCTTTTGCTACCCACCAATTAGTAAGATCTGTATAAAATTCAAAAGGTTTCATATTACTATGCTTTATCATGCTGGCAAGAATATGTTTAAAACAGCCAGCATTACCAGTCTGATCAAAAATATTCTCCAAGCGTTTCAGAAATTGCATATCTTCATATGGCACGCAATCAGTCGCAAGAATCTCATAGGGAGTTTCATCCATATACTTCAATCCATGCATTTCTTCCTCTTGGCGCATTTGTGTACCAGGCAAAACCTTTAAAAAGCCAAGCTGCAGCATATCTGCTCCAAGTCCGTAAACATCATCAAAAGATTTTGCAAATTCTTTCAATGTTTCATAGGGCAAGCCAGCAATTAAATCAACATGGATGTGCATATTGTTATAGGAAAGCAATCTCTTAACATTACTAGAAAGCTTTTCCCAATTATCAACACGATTAATTGCCCTCAATGTGGGAGGATTAGTGGATTGAATGCCAATTTCCATTTGGAATCTGTGTTTAGGCACATTATCCAAGAATTGCATAACCTTTTCACTCAACGCATCTGCTTTTATTTCCAAATGAAAAGTTGCATCAGTATCTTGAGCAGCCAAATATTCTAACATTGGTAGAAAATAGCGCTCGTCCAAATTGTAGGTACGATCCACGAATTTAACAAGCTTCGCACCTGCTTTGATAAATCTATCCATATCCCTTAAAACTAAATCAAGCGGACGTTTACGAACAGATTTTGTAATACCGGACAAACAATAAGAGCAATTGAAAGGACAGCCACGGGTTGCTTCATAGTAAACAATGCGATGCTCAGCCAACACCTTATCCAAATCAGGATATGGAAAAGGTAAAATGCTCATATCATCAATAACAGTAGTCCCGCCGTTAAGCTCTACTTTGCCATTATTTACGTAAGCAATATGTTTGGGAACATCTCCACCATTTTCCAAAGAATCTAGAAGTTCAGAAAAGACAATTTCGCCCTCTCCTTCAATAATGTAATCACAAACGGGAAGCTCTGCAAATATTTTTTCAACATCGAAAGCGACCTCAGGTCCACCGAGCACAATAGAACTTTCAGGGCGAAGTTTTTTTAGCATACGAATAATTTTAAACACAAAAGGCTTATTCCAGATATGCACAGAAAAAGCGTACACTTCAGCCTTGTGGTCCATTATTTTTTCCAAAACAGCCAAAGGTTGGGAATTAATAGTTTCTTCTATTAATGTAATATTATGCCCTTGAGATTTTGCATATTCGCCAACATATCTAAGACCTAAAGCAGTATGAATATATTTACTATTTATGCCGATTAAAACTGCGTTCATTTTCTTACCTTCAATTCCTAGGATGTTTTTTAGTATAGACTACGGCAGGAATACTGTCAAACAAAGAATGGTAAATTTGCAAGATTTAATTTATAATGTAGTAAGCAATAAAAATTCAAAGTGCTCTGCAATTATATATACAACGAAAGGATGAATTACTATGTCTAACATATATGCACCTCTCCACGGAGGAGATGTGGAACGCAAGGATGTTCCTGATGAATATAAATGGAATGTTAATGATATTTACGAAAACGATGAAGCATGGCACGCTGCCATTGCCGAGGTTAAGGAGCTTCTCCCCAAACTCGAAGCTTTCAAAGGCCAACTTACCAATGCCGAAAATGTCTTAGCATGCTTTAAACTGCGCGACGAAATCTCCATGCATTTAGAAAAATTCTATGCTTATGCAGGTCTCTCTAGTGATGCAGATTCTTCTGACCAACATTTTCAAGCTCTCAAAGGCGAAGCAGAAGGAGTCTATGCCCTTATTTCCAACGCCTGTGCTTTCATTGAGCCAGAGCTTTTAGCAAATGGCGAAGAAAAGGTAACCGAATTTGCCAATGTTCCAGCTTTGGCTGACTATAAGTTTAATATGCTTGACATGGTTCGCAATGCTTCCCACACACTGAGTGCCGACAAAGAAGAATTATTGGCACAAAGCAGTCTTGCTACAGGAGGAGGAGCTTCTGCGTTCCGAGCATTAACTAATGCAGATATGAAATTTCCTGCAGCAAAAGATAGTGAAGGCAAAGAATACTCTCTTTCTAATGGCTCTTACCTGCTTTTAGTTGAAGCAAAGGACCGAGAGCTACGCAAAGATGCTTTTATTAAACTTCACCAAACCTATGGGGACTATCGCAACACCTTTGCAGCCACTATGACTGCTAATTGTCGTTCTTCTCGTTTCCATTCCACAGTTCGCAATTACAAGAATACTTTGGAAGCAAGCTTGGATGCAGATAATATCCCCGTAAGTCTTTACGATGGTTTAATCGATGCTGTTCATGCTAATCTTGAACCACTGCACGATTACATCGCTCTGAAAAAAGATTTGCTTGGCTTGGACGAACTACACTATTACGATATGTATGTAGCACTAAACAACGAAGAAGAAAGCTTTGCCTGCTCTTTCGACGATGCCAAACAAAAAGTTTTGGACGCAGTTGCACCACTTGGCGAAAACTACGTTGCTACAATGAAACGTGCTTTCGATGAGCATTGGATTGATGTATATGAAAACAAAGGAAAACGTAGTGGCGCTTACTCTTGGGGAGTTTATGGAGTGCATCCCTATGTACTTCTGAACTATCAACCCCGTTACAGCTCCATTTCGACTATTGCCCACGAACTTGGTCATTCCCTGCACAGCTATTATTCTGCAGAAAGCCAAGCCTTCATTAACGCTGACTATACTATTTTCTGTGCGGAGATTGCCTCCACTACCAACGAAGTATTGCTTTTAGAACACACTATGAAATCAGCCAATAAAGCACAAAAGATTTTCCTGTTGAACAAATTCTTGGAAGCAGTTCGTACCACAGTATATCGCCAAACTCAATTTGCAGAATTTGAAAAATTTATCCATGGTCAAATTGATCAAGGCTTATCCCTCCAAGCACAAACTTTGGAAGATTATTGGTTGGACTCCAACGCTCGTTACTACGGACCTGCATTAACTCTTGACCACGAGCTTGCCTATGAGTGGAGCCGCATTCCCCACTACTACACTCCGTTCTATGTTTATAAATACGCAACAGGCTACAGTGCAGCAACTGCCTTTGCAACCTCCATCTTAAACGGCGAACCCAATGCAGTTGAAAAATACCTAGGCTTCTTGAAATCCGGCGGCTGTGATTATTCACTTAACATTCTCTCCAAAGCTGGAGTAGATTTGAATACTCCTAAACCTGTAGAAGTTACTCTCCAAAAATTTGCAGCAGGAGTTAAAGAACTAAAAGAACTGCTCGGAAAATAAATTTGTATAAAAAACAAGGACCACTTTCTGATAAGCTAAATCTCAAAGCATATCAAAAATGTGGTCCTTTTATTATTTTAGAACTTTCTCCCAGTGTCTTCCCCATTGCCTGTAGGAATAACATAAGTCCTATCTTTTAACTCATCCGGCAGATATTGTTGTTCACACCATCCGCCGAAATCGTGGGGATATTTGTATCCAATGCCATGCCCCAAAGCCTTAGCGCCAGGATAATGAGCATCGCGTAAATGCTTAGGAACATTACCAATATTGCCAGCACGTACGTCCTGACGAGCAGCAAAAATTGCGTTAGTGGTGGAATTAGACTTGGGTGCATTACAGATATAAGCAACTGCCTCAGCAAATATGAGTTGGGACTCAGGCCAACCCACAAAATCTGCTGCTTGAGCCGCAGCGTTAGCTATTACTAAAGCTTGCGGATCTGCCAAGCCAACATCTTCCGCAGCGCAAATTACAATGCGACGAGCTATAAAACGGAGGTCCTCACCACCCTCAATCATACGTGCTAAATAATGCATAGCAGCATTAACATCTGACCCTCGCATACTCTTAATGAAAGCACTAATGATATCGTAATGTTGGTCACCTTTTTTGTCATAGCGTTGCATAGCATTGCCAATAACGCTAGCAAGAATTTCCCGATTGATGTTGCGTTCGCCATCTTCAGGAAGCATAAATTCGCATTGCTCCAAAATATTCAAGGAACCACGCGCATCACCCTGACAAAAATCAGCAATAATCTTTAAAACATCCTCGTCACAGGTAAAGCTATTATTAAAGCCATGCACATCATCGCTCATAGCTCTCTTGAGAATTTTTACGATATGCTCGTTATTGAGTTTTTCCAAACGCACAACGCGCATGCGACTGAGCAAAGGTGAATTAATTTCGAAGAAAGGATTCTCGGTGGTTGCACCAATTAAAACAATGGTTCCGTTCTCCACGTATGGAAGCAGAACATCCTGTTGCGCCTTGTTAAAGCGATGAATTTCGTCGATAAAGACGATGGTACGACCTCTACCCATACGACGGTCGTCTTCAGCTTTTTTGATAAGTTTTCGGAGCTCGGGAACACCAGAAGAAACTGCATTAATAGCTTCGTACTGCTCACCAGTTTCGTTGGCAATAACTCGAGCCAAGGTAGTCTTACCAGTACCGGGAGGTCCGTAGAAAAGCACTGAAGTAATGGCGTCCTTTTCAATCATACGTCTCAAAGGACTTCCCTTCCCCACTGCCTTTTCCTGTCCTATAAAATCGTCCAAATGCTCAGGACGTATTCTATCCGCCAAAGGCTTATCATTATTCTTTTCTGCTTCAAAAAGATTACCAAAGAGATTATCCATCTATCATCATAAATCTATTAGATTTATTCCTCAAATACAAAAATATATTACAAACAAATAATCCCCACAATGCCGTTCAACTCCATGTTTTGAACCTGCATGTGCA
>JAKSOJ010000103.1 GCA_024405645.1 Phascolarctobacterium sp.
CCAAAGCATAAAATGGATAAGATTCCACAAATTACCTTGCCAATTAAACCAAACATATTAGCCTCCTCCAGGAGCTGTTCCTTGTTTATTTACAAATTAATTATCAATCCCAAGCACTTGCGCCTTTAGGAGGACGAATGTCTGCAAGAACACCTTCATATGTCCAAAGGAACCATTCACCAGTGGATGCTTTTTCACGAAGAACAATCCAACGGGGATTATCTGCACCACTGGAAGTTAAGAGCAGACGTGCATAATGAGCTTCTTGGAAGGAGTACGGGTTGGATTCAACCTTAATAGCGTAAGGAGCTTGCATAGCATAGCCATTTTCAGGAGAAGTACCCATAATGTAGGAACGAGCAACATATTCTTTACCACGCAGACGATCGCGCAGGAATTGTTTTCCGAAAGGATTTAAGGGTTCAGGTCCTTTTAATTTGTTGAGCATAGCTTCGCCTTCTGCAACGTTTTCAGTATAACGAATAAATGCAGCAACAGAATATGCAGCAACATCATAGGGGTTTTTAAAGCTTGCAGGAATTTCACTTGCACTTTGAGGCAGTTTGCCAATTTCAATGACCTTGGATTCAGCAGAACCAATGCCACCAGGCATCATCAGGCACATTAAGCTAGCAGATACGAGCATTCTTTTCCAGTTAATCATGTTAAAATCTCCTTTTTATTTAATCTCAAATTCTGTAGTATATCCACCTAAAGTCAGGCTATATTTACCAGCATCTAAACGTTTATCAAGTTTCCAGCTATATTCATCATTATAGTGCTTGGGAACTTTATCAGTATCACTAGTGATACGTTCTGCGATAATTACACTAGGATTCGCAAGGTCTATAATCTTAGATGCCATAGAAAGTTCTTTTTCCTCTTCCGTGTCGTTACCAACGGCAATAGAAAGAATCTTGTTTCTGTAGCACACAACCTTGATTGCTAGCTTGCCTTTATCTAAAGCATATTTAATAGGCATATTTCCTTGAGCATCTGGCTCTAAAACCAAACCTGGCAAGCGCTCACCCTTTTGGCAGGATTCAGAAACGCAAGCAGAAATTTTTCTCAAAGCATCACGTGCTTCTACTGGTATTTTTTGATTAGAGCTAAATTTAACTCTTTTCTTTTCAAAGTCAAAATAATAACTACTGGTTGCAGCATCATAAGCGAACATTTCAGACATAGGTGCATTTTCACACTTTGCTAATTTGTGTTCATTAAAAATGGTTTTGATGTCATCCAAAACAGTTTTAGGAACAATATATTCTTTAACTCTTACAGCCTCATTATGCCATTTAGCATCCTCATAGCAAACCAGAGCATTCTTGTCGTCCAGAACTCTGACAGTCATACCATGAAAACTACCTTGCATGTCTCCCCCTCTAGTGAAGGAAACTTCTTTTAGAGGTTCATCAATGGTAGAACCAAAAAAACCAAAAGCCAAGCCTGTGCTCATACCGAAAATTGAGCCAAGACCAACTGCGCAGAGCAAGCCGCCAATAACAATTTTCTTATTCATTTCAGTCCTCCCACGCTTTTCAATCAAAGAATTTTAATTTCCAATAGTCTAGGTCAAAAATGCCTAAAATTTTATAATTATAAACACCTTTAACTAGTGGAACACGTATACTTTGGTACCCATGTGAAAAATCGTCTTTAATAAATAACTCTGTACTATATTGATGGTAACCACTGATATTGCCTTTTTTCGCTCTGTGCATTTCTTCAGCAACATTTTCAATTAAATCGCCTTTGCCATTTTTGAAGGCATGCACCAAAGTTAATGCTTTCTTGCTAAAGATAATTGGTTGAGAACCATCAGGAATGATCAACGTTAATCTATCCTTATTGTACTTGTAGCTGACTCCATCTTTTCCCTTAGGCATTTGCGCCTGTGTGATATAACCACCATAAAGGTCATCAGAAATTTTTACAATGTGATAATATCTATTCTTAATTTCTTTTTTCAGATAGACTTTTTCATAAATACCTTGAGGCTCGTTAATCAGATCGATTTTTCTATTGCACCAAACAGAGCCTAGATTTTTATACTTCTTTTGCTTATCTAACTGTTGCTCAGGAAAACCATCTCTGTACAGATGGATATAAAAATCAAATTTCTCCTTGGTATCAGGATCTAACAACGCTTTAGCAAATTCTTCAGGAGTAATTCCTGCAGGCATAAGTTTTTCTTGATAAGAATATATTTCTTTGGGCTGTTTTTCATCCGGATTTCTACGTCTTGTTGCATCATTTTCATTTTTAGCAACAAACTGATACCCATGGAAGCTTACTTCTGATTCTTCTTTTGTATAGCCAAAATCTTTCAAAACGATATTTTCTACAATTTTACAGGTATCGTCATAGCCTTCACTGACATACATTTTCTTATTGGTGTATTCATAGACATATTTGTGAGTCTTGCCATTACGTTTATATTCGCCTTTAACAGCACCCAAAAGATCTATGCCAGTTTGGTACGCTTCACATTCCTTGTCAGGTTTTGCATCCGGCATATTCTTTTCGAACCAGCCAAGAGCATCCTTTTGGTGAGCCTGTGCAATCTCTTTTGCCTTCTCTTTACTGTAGTTAGGAGGTAAGCAACCAGAAATCAAAAAGGTGGTTACTAATAAAACAAGCATGAGTGAAAAACTTACTAATTTTTTCATAAAACACCTACTTTCTATAGTAGTAAAAAGGTTCCACTACCCTCCATACTATTGTAATATAAAATTTTCAATTTGTGTACTCACGGAACAATTGGTTTTGCAAAAATTTTTTCAAAAGTAAAAATCCAGGACATGAACATCCTGGATTCTTACGTTTTATATATTATTAATATTATCTTTGAGTGAATTGTGCAGCTACATAGCCTACTTGACCATTGGCACGTTTTACGTATGCCCAACCATTAGGCAGCTTAGAATTGTAATCTATACCTAAATAACCATATACATAGATACGTTCATTATTATCAAAATATCCCAGCACATTGCAGTTGGTATTAGGTTCTTCACGCATACGCACTTCAGTACCACGAATATACTTGTAACCGCCCAAAATATCAAATTCTGTAGATGGGAAATTGGTTACTTTACATACTGCTGCAAGATACATTTTGCCATCTATTTCATTATAAATGTAATGTTCTTCGTAGTGATTTGGTTTACCACCTACTCCGTCAGCCACGTTACGAATTTGATGCACACTATGCATTGCAACTTCGTCCATATAACCACTTTCCACGCCATGCATAGCATTATTAACATAACCAACATTAGCCACTGCATTACGACTACCAGGGAAACCTGTCCAGGTCTCGCCTAGCTTATAAACATCTTTATAGGCTTCTTCCATGCATGAAATTTTATATAAACCTTGCTGTAAATTCTCAACAATGTACATGGAACTACCGCCTCTCTTATCGCGAAAAGCGCATTCTTCAGGAGAAATAGCAACATATTCGATTAAAGGACTAACCTGAAATACTTGATAGTCGTCACTAGTTGCATAAGCAGGGGTGCTATAGCTCATACCCAAGCAGAATAAACCACTCATTACACCTAATGCTATTTTTTTCCAGTTAAACATTTTGTACCCTCTAAAATCTATCTAAATAGGACGATTAATCTCTAACGCCCGCAACAAACTGCGTTGAAATATAACCAATTTGAAAACCGATTGGACTATTAGGAATCTCAACTGCGGCCCATTCTCTATTTTCAGTTAGACCAAGAACCTTAACTACGTCGCCACGATTAACATAACCTAAAATTTTGCAATTCGTATTAGGGAATTGACGTAAGCGCACTTCATCCCCAGTTACGGACTTGTTGCCAATATATTGAATGACATTCATTCTACCATTGTCAGAATGACTTGCTCTAGCAGAAAGCATTTCATCACCATCAACATTTTTGAGCACATCGTAAACTCTTGTGAATACGGCATTTTCACCTTCTCCACCATAGAAATCTACAGCACGAAGCTTAATGTTATTTGCTTTAGCCAAGTTCGGATAGTTTCTTGCGATATATTGATGCATATAAAGAGCACCAAGATCGTCATTTACCCATTGTTGCAAACCTGACAAATTAGAACCTGCCCACTCTACATAGTTGTCGCTCATGAAAAAGGGCTTGTAAATAGCATTACCTTGTTGACTATACTCCATAGCAATATTAAAGCCTTTATCAAGAAGGACATTTTTTTCTTGCTCGCCACTGTTTTTAATTTGTAAGTTCACAAGCGTAGGATATTTTACAAATTGGAAAATATTGTAACCAGCAGCTACTCCTTGTCCATCATAAGCAAGGTTAGGTTTTTTAGTTGCTTCATAAGCATACGCAAGCAATGCGTAGTTGGCTTCAGCATTACTTCTAGGACTAAAATGGTATACGCCATCGTACAAAGAACCTGCTCCAGAAACAATTACCTTCTCGTCATCAATGAAATTGAAATTAGCATGCTTTTTATTTGCTTCAACATTGAACCAATCTGCCTCTTCACATTTACGCAAATTGGAAGCATTAATGGTAAAGCCATATGCAGGCTCTGCTTCAGGATTGTATTTAACAGCATATTCTTCAACTTCTATACCATCTTTATCCAAAGCATCCATGCAGATATAGGTAGAATCACCCATACCATTCATGGCCATAAGGTCACCAGTTCCGGGATTTTTCAAAACTGTTACTGTGCTTTTTAATCTACCATCAGCATACATTTGCTGGTACACACCCACCTGAGGAGCTGCAAAAGCAGGCATTACATAAAGGCAAGTACTAACTAGAGCTGTGGCAATTATTCCGGTTAAACTTTTTTTATTCATTCTTACCTCACAAGTATCAGAAAAAGTATTATCTTTCTATTTCTAAGTCGCCATTTTCCTTAGCTGTTACAGTATAAATTTGGTTCAAAGAAGCAAAATACTCGCGCTTTTCCATTCTTTTGAGACCAAATGGTGTTTTTACCATTGCTTTATAGCATTGAGCCTCTAGGTTGTAAAAACGAATTTTACCAGGAGCAGGCTTCTCAAGGACTAAGGAAAACTGACCATTTTCCCCTTCGTTAGTTGCCACATTTTTTAAGATAAGATTTCCCTTATCATCTTTTACTGTATATTCAACATCACAGCCCATTGGAGCTTTGTAATAAAT
>JAKSOJ010000104.1 GCA_024405645.1 Phascolarctobacterium sp.
CAACCAATACCAATTATCATATTAGCCTCACTAAAATTATCTTAATTATATCTATATTTTGTGTTTTTATTATGGAATACCTTAACATTATTTATTTCTGTAAATGCTTCCCTAATTCCTTTTTATTGAGTAAAAAATTTTAAGCACCCAGAAAAATTTTCTAGGTGCTTATGTTCACAAAGATTTTAGAATGTACCTTGAACCAATTGTGCGATATTCTTGGAATGGTCAGCAATACGTTTCATATTAATTAGCAACTCTAACATAACAAAGCCAGCAATAGGTTCGCATTTTCTTTCGCCCAAACGAGATATATGGTTTTTGCGAATTTCTTTTTGGAAACGTTTTACAGCTCTGCAAAGCTCTACTGCTTCTGCTGCAATTTCTTTATTGTTTTGATCCAATGCTTCCAAGCTGCGACCACTAGCTTCCATTACCATTTCAGAAAGCTTTTGCAATTCTTCTTGCGCTTCAGGAGAGAAATGAACTTCTTCTTCAAACATCATACGAGACTTTTTCGCTAAAGTTTCTGCATGGTCGCCAATACGTTCAATATCGTTTACCGCATGCAAAAGGCTAGTATGGCGCGCAGAGAGGAATTCCGGCATAGGATGCTCGCTCATTTCGGTAAGATAATTTGTTATCTTAGTTTCTAGAGAATCGACTACAGGTTCATGCTCTAAAACATATTTAAGCTTATCCTCATCAAAGCTATTAACGGATTCTAGAGCGATGCCAACATTCTTACGAGCAACATTACCCATACGGATGGTTTCTTTAACAGCGAGGCTCATAGCAACAGTCGGAGTTGCCAACATTGCTGTATCCAAATATTCTGGACGCATGGAGATAATCTCACCTTTTACAGGCATAATTCTTTCAACCAGGGCGATGAATTGGTCAGTAAATGGTAAGAAAAGTATAGTATTGATTAAGTTAAACATTGTATGGGCGTTAGCAATTTGTCTTGCCACGTCATTATCAGGAGAAATAGTACGAATCAAAGCTTCGTATGGTCCCAATGCGCAGAGGAAAATAACAGAACCGATAACATTGAAAAGCACGTGGGCAAGAGCAACTCTTTTTGCCGTCGGATTACTGTTGATAGCAGCAATAACCGCGGTAATACAAGTACCAATATTAGTACCGAGGAGCACAGGAATAGCTCCGTCCAAGCCAATCAAGCCTTGCATTGCCATGGCGATTAAGATAGCAATGATAGCGCCAGAGGATTGAACCAAAAGAGTAATAATAGTACCAACTAAAACACCTAAAATTGGATTTGCGCCAAAGGTTGCGATAAAGTCTCTAAAGCCTTGATATTCTTTCAAGGGAATTACTGCGCCACTCATCATTTCCATACCAAGCATGATGATACCAAAGCCCAGAATAACTTGACCAATATATTTGCCTTTTACACGTTTGGCAAGCATTTGAATCATAACACCAATAAAGAGCATTAGTGTTACATAATCAGTCAGCTTAAAGGCAATTAATTGAGCCATCATGGTAGTACCAACATTGGCACCCATAACAACGCCAAAAGCTTGCTTCAAGGTCAAAAGACCAGCATTTACCAAGCCAATGGTCATTACAGTTGTTGCACTAGAGGACTGCAGAACCGCAGTAACTAATGCACCTAAAAGAACACCAAAAACTAAGAAGCCTGTCATCTTCTCCAAGATACCTTGAAGTTTTTCACCAGCAGCCTTTTGTAAGCCATCGCTCATTAACTGCATGCCATAGAAGAATAAGGCAATACCACCTAAAAACGCAAATAAATATGCTAACATTATTTCACCTCGTGAAAGTTAATTTTCAGTTTAAAAATAAGGCAAAACACTCACCTATCATATATTATAGCACAAAGTAGTATATCATTTTTCAATTTATGAAATTTAATTATAAAACTTTCTAACTTTTTCAAAATTTATTCAAATTAACATATTTTCGCCACAATCTCTTGGTATTATATAATCACAATAAAGAAAACATACAGAATTAACTCTTCTAGATAGAAGACTCATCATACATCTCCCCTTTTTGGCCGTGCTGAAAAATGCACGGCCCTTTTTTTGTTCTAGTTCTTGCGTTTTTCTTTTCTACATACAAAAAAGCCCCACAGACGCGAATCTGTGAGGCGAACTTTATTCTTTAATTTGTTTGGATACCCAAATATATGCCGAAACAAGCAAAATATCTGTAAAGAGCCAAGAAGCAGGATAAATTGAGCAAAGTACTTCGTAGGTATTGTACCATTGTTGAATAGTAGCCAGCCATACAAGTCTGAAAACGCAGATACCAACAATCATTAAAATAGTAGGCAGATTTGCGTAGCCCATACCCCTTAAGGTTGCGCACAAAACTTCATAAACAACAGAAATAATATAAGGCGCGATGATAATCATCATGCGAATTCTTGCAAATTCTGCCGCTGCTGGATCATCTGTAAAGATATTGATTAAAGTCTCTCTAAAGAGTACTGTTCCCATACTGGAAATAAAGACCATGCCAATGGCAGACGCCATAATATAGTACAAGATTTTTCTTGCTCTGGCAAATTGTCTTGCTGCATAGTTTTGGCTTGTAAAGGTAACTGCAGCCTGAGTAAAGGAAGCAATTACGTAATAGTTCAGTAATTCGTAGTTAAGAGTAATGGAAGAACCTGCAATAGCCTTCGGTCCAAAGCCGTTGATTGCATATTGAATAGCCACGTTAGCTACGGAGAAAACTGTCCCCTGCAAGCCAGAAGGAACGCCAATACGCAGAATTTCTTTGAGTTCCTTAGTATCAATGCGAATAGCCTTCAAATCAAGGTGCAGATAGCCTTCTTCCTTAGTCAAGAAATAAATTACAGTAGCACTAGAAATCACGTTACTAATTACAGTTGCAATAGCAACGCCTGCAATACCCCAATCGCATACGCAAACGAAGAAAAGGTTCAAAACGAGATTTACCGTACCAGCTACGAACAATGCGTAAAGAGGTCTCTTGGTATCACCTGTACTACGCAATAAGGCTGCGCCAAAGTTAAAGGCTGTAATAAAAGGCATGCCCAAAAGATAGATACGCAAATATGTGGTAGCATAATCGATGACATCTGCCGGAGTTTGAATCCATTCAAGTACATAGCGAGCACCTGCCTCGCCAAATAATAAGGCGATAAGGCCTGCTATGATGGAGAGAGCCATGCTAGTATGCACAGCACTTTGAATTTTATCAACCGTACCACGTCCAATATGACTAGCTACAACAACATTAGCACCCAAGGAAAGACCAACTAGAATATTGATAACAATATTTATTACCGGTCCATTAGTACCTACGCCAGCCAAAGCTGCACTATTACAGAAACGTCCTACTACTGCAGCATCTGACGAGTTGAACAATTGTTGCAAAACTCCTGTGAACGCTACAGGAATAGCAAACATAAAGATTTTATCTAAAATGCTTCCATGAAGCATATCCATTTTTTTAGACATTACTACAACTCCCTTATTAGTAATAATTACCAACTAATTTTATATTATACTACTAACAAGAGATTCTTGACTAGAGCTTTTTATAATATTCATGAATTTCCAATCGTCCCAAATATAAAAATCGGCCGACTCATAAGAGTCGACCGATTGAAATTCAAAACTTTCTAATTAAGCTTCAACTTTCTTTTTGCCAGAAAGGATTTGGTAGCCTTCGATAGCAAGTTCAACTGCCAGAACGATCAGGAGAACGCCAAAGGTTACTTGAGAGTACGGACCCCAGTCAGCTTTACCAGATTGGATGATAGCCCATTGAGCTTTGGTGTTGAGAATCAAAGAAGAAATGGTAACAACCATCATGAAGCAAGTCGGGATAACGAACATCTTGTTGTTCTTGCCAATGTTGTTCAGCCAAGCTGCAACAGCCATCAGACCAAGAGCTGCAAGGAGTTGGTTAGCAGATCCGAACAGAGCCCAGATTTTAGCAAAGCCGTTCATACCGAGCATTACACCGAAGAATACGGTGATGCCAGTTGCGAAGTACGGGTTAGCCAAGAAGCCACGGATACCGCCAACATTGTCAGCAGTTTCACCAGCTGCAGTATCCAGCCAGAATTCTTGGAACATGAAACGGCCAAGACGAGTAGCAGTATCAAGAGAAGTCAGGCAGAATGCAGAGTAGGTAAGAGTCAACAGAGTGTTGAGAACATCAAAGGTACCAGGAATGGTGTCATCAATCATGTGAGCGATACCGCCACCGAAGATAGCAACAGGTCCTTTAAGCATTGCATTCGGATGGGTTTGGTTCCAGGAGAAAGCATATGCACAAGCACAAAGGGTCAATACTGCGAGAACGCATTCGAGCAACATACCGCCGTAAGCGATAGGTTGAGCATCGGTTTCTTTATCCAATTGTTTGGAAGTAGTACCGGAAGATACCAAGGAGTGGAAACCAGAGATAGCACCGCAAGCGATGGTAGTGAAGAGTACGGGGAATACATAGGTTTTGCAGTTAGCACCTTCGATAAGAGGCAGAGCACTGAAGGAAGGTTGAGCAACTACTACGCCAACAAATGCTACGAAGAGCATTGCATACAGAAGGAAGGAGGACAGATAGTCACGAGGTTGGAGCAGAATCCATACAGGAGTTACGGAAGCGATGCAGATATAAGCACCAACAAGCCACATCCAAGTGGAATGAGCAAGATAGATAGGATGCCAGTTAATACCGATGGTAATAATAGCAACGATACCTGCGATACCAACGATGGTAGAGGTAACCATGGACGCATTACGACGATATACGAAGAAACCAAAAATCATTGCAATTACGATGAAGAGCAAGGATACCATTGCAACGCGAGCCGGGTTGATGGATTGAGCCATGATTACATTGCCAGAAGCATCGAATTTAGCAGCAAAGGTAGAAGCTACGATTGCAGCGAATGCAGCAACAACGAGGATCAAAGTCAAATAAGCGAAGATGATGAAGAGACGTTTAGCACGTTTGCCCATGTTTACGGAAATGATTTCGCCGATGGAGCCGCCACGATGACGAACAGAAGCTACGAGTGCGCCGTAGTCATGTACACCGCCGAAGAAAATACCGCCAACAAGAATCCAGCATAAGCAAGCCAGCCAACCAAAGCCTAAGCTGATTGCACCGATAGGACCAGTGATA
>JAKSOJ010000105.1 GCA_024405645.1 Phascolarctobacterium sp.
TATTTATTAGCACGGCTTACGAAAGCCCAAACGCCTTTGATAGCGTTGTTGATTTCCATGTTGTCCATGTCTTTGATGAAATTAGCAACAGTTTCTGCAGCCAAAGCCTTCAAAGTATCATCAACTTCAGCGCCTACGCCAGCATCATTAACAATGCCTTTGTGATATTTTTCAATCATGCTAACAGTTCTATGGAGCAGGTTGCCCAGATCGTTAGCAAGATCGGCATTGGTACGAGTGATGAGCGCATCACGGGAGAAGTTGCCATCAGAGCCAAGGTTGATTTCGCGGAGCAGGAAGTAACGAATAGGGTCAGCGCCGAATTCATCAATCAAAGCCAGAGGATCAATTACATTGCCCTTGGATTTAGACATCTTATCGCCATCAACAACGAGCCAGCCATGACCATAAACCTTTTCAGGCATTTCAACGCCCATAGCATGGAGCATAATCGGCCAAATGATGGTATGGAAACGTACGATTTCTTTGCCTACTAAATGCAGAGAAGCAGGCCAGAATTTGTTGAACTTTTCATCATTGGTGCCATATTCAATGCCAGTGAGATAGTTCAAGAGTGCGTCGAACCAAACATATACAACGTGCTTGCTATCGAAGGGAACAGGAACGCCCCAGTCGAAAGTAGTACGGGTAATGCACAAATCTTCCAAGCCTTGTTTTACGAAGTTAATCATTTCGTTACGACGACTTGCAGGTTGGATGAAATCAGGATTTTCTTCGATGAAGCTCATCCACCATTCTTCGTATTTGCTCATTTTGAAGAAATAGCTTTCTTCTTGCATTTTTTCTACAGGACGATGACAGTCAGGGCAACAACCATTTTCGTCCAATTGACGTTCCAGCCAATAGGATTCGCAGGGTACGCAGTACAGACCTTCATAATTTTTCTTGTAGATGTCGCCTTTTTCAAAAATCTTTTGCAGGGTTTCTTGAACAACCTTGTGGTGACGTTCTTCGCTAGTGCGAATGAAGTCATTGTTGGAGATGTTCAGTTGTTTCCATAAGAATTTGAAGTTTGCGATGATTTTGTCAACGTATTCGATAGGAGTAACGCCTTTTTCTTTAGCTTTACGTTGAATTTTCAGACCATGTTCGTCGGAGCCGGTCAGGAAGAAAACGTCTTCACCTTTGCAACGATGGAAACGAGCCAAGCTATCTGCAACAGTGGTGCAGTAAGCGTGACCAATATGCAGGTTATCGCTAGGATAATAAATCGGAGTGGTAATATAGTAAGAATTTCTAGTCATCAACTTCGTCCCCTTCTTGTAATAATTGATTATATAATTCCCTTTTGGGTATTTTCCTTTGTTTAGCAACCTGGCTTAAGGCTGCTTTTTTATCCATGCCCGAAGCAATTAAAGCTTTGACCTCTTCCAAAGGCTCCAGCTCTTCACTAGCTTCGACAGGTTTGTCTTCGCCTTGCGCAATGACCAAGCAAAACTCGCCTCTAGGTGGATTTTCTTTAAAATGCTCTAAGCAGCTTGAAATAGTTCCGCGATAGAATTCCTCATGCAGCTTGGTTAATTCTCTTGCGCAAGCAAGCTCGCGGTCTCCCCATCTTTCTAAAAGATCCTTTAGTACCTCTTCTATGCGATGTGGTGCTTCGTAAAGGATAATGGTAGCAGGGATATATTTCCAAACTTCAATTTGCTCCCTACGATTCTTCTTACTCTTGGGCAAAAAGCCACCAAAGAAGAACGGATAAGCACTAATACCGGAGGCAATAAGAGCACATAGGGCTGCGTTTGCACCTGGCACTGGCACAACCTTGACCCCTGCAGCAATTGCTTCCTTTGCTAGAGCTTCGCCAGGATCTGCAATACCAGGAAAGCCTGCATCACTTACGAGAGCTACATTCTTACCTTCAAGAAGCTGCTCCAAGAGATAAGCCCCTTGCTTTTCCTTGGAATGTTCGTCATAGCGAACCAAACGACCCTTAATGTCAAAGTGATTCAAAAGCTGCAGAGTATGACGAGTATCCTCCGCTGCGATTAAATCCGCCTCAGCCAGCATGCGAATGGCTCTAGGAGTCATATCCTCCAAATTGCCAATTGGAGTTGCGCACATGTAAAGAGTACCATATTCGGTTGTACTACTTGCCATGAAAACACCTCCAGCACAGACTATAACATTATAATTTTATCACAAAGATTTTGTGTTGAAAAGAAAAACGCACAGCTTTTGCCATGCGTTTTACTTTATTTTTTATAAATATTTTATTGATTGCTTTGTAAATCCAATTTTTGTTTTTGCAATTCTACAAGTTCCTTGCGCAGAGCGAACCATTTGAGTTTTGCTTCCTTCTTGGCAATGTCATCTTCTGCAAATTCGACGAGCATTTCCGCTTCTTCGATTTCAATTTCTTTAGCTTGGATTTCCAAATCTTTTGCTTTGATATCGTATACTGCTTGAGCTACAACAGGTACTTCTTCAGCTTCTGCCGCCTCAGGAGCTTGTTCAGGAACAATCTCAGCGTCCTCGATATCTTCTTCACTGGGTTTAGGAGTGGGCATTTGCATATCCTTACCCCAATTTTTGATGGAATCCGTAGTATTGCGAATCATTTCTTCGCCCTTGGCCATGGTTTCATCAGCGGCCTTAACAATATCGTTCCATTCAGTTACGCCGTAAGCCTTGGATACTTCTTCCAAAATTTCTGGATCGTATTGATTGCGATATTTATTGAGCAGATAACCAGCAAGCTCTGCATTTTTGCCCATATTTTCTGCTAATTCTTTGAGGCTTTCACCAGTAATGCGATAGCCTGTAGCACCTTGAGGTGCGTCAATTTTATTTTCGATAGGAATTTCGTATTTGTCTACGCTGCGGCGAACGGTTTCGCTAGTAACTTTTAAAATTTGATTAGCGATAAAAGAATAGGTAAATTCTTCGTTATTGAATTCGGACGGGCTATGACGAATTACGAGGGAGTCCGCATCTTGACGGTCTTTGGATTTAGTATTGGTAGCTTGGCTCAGGATGAGACCACCGATTGCTACTGCCAGAATAGGAATGATAGGAAATGCCATGGTTAGTTCCTCCTTTAGTTTAGTTAATAATACTGAATAAAAGAATCAAGCAGAGCTTGATGAATTATAAATCGTAAGTACTTTCTATGTTCTAGAAAGATGGTAAAAATTACTCTGTGCAAATCTTTTGAATTAACCTAACCATATTATTCCACATATTTTGCAATTCGTCAATGATTTACGCAAAATATTTTCAAATTATTTTGTAAAGTTGTCAACATGTTAAATATCTGCTACAATTATTAAAGAATTTATAACTCACAACAAATATTTAACCACTAAACTTCAAGGAAAGAGGAATAGCAATGCTTTCATGGTTAAAAAACTTTCTTAAAAGCGATGAATCCGTAGTGCAAGAAACCGAAAAAGTTATCGTCCCTATCAAAGAGGAGCTTATATTATCTGCAGAAATCCAAGAATATTTAGAAAAAAGTGGACCAGAAGCTACTTTGAGTATGCTAATCAGCAAGCTCACCCAAGGTCTGAACGGCAAAGATGCCAGTCCTGTTTTTAGTGAATATTATACCGGACATTTCTCTAAAAAGGATGTTTTGGATAGATACGAGGAACTTGTAGCGGTTGATATGGATGTTTTGATAGGCATCAAAAAGCTTGGAGAACATTACACCCCAGAGCTAGCTGGTTTAGCCATTGGTCAGACCAAAGAATTTTGCATTTATCCCGCTGAATTTATTAACGAATTCGTCCAGTGCTTGGCCGCAGGTGAGCTGACTGTCAAAGTCGCCAATACCAAGCTATGGAAATTCTACTTTAACTATGTCAAAGAATTCCTAGATATTGCCAAAAAGGTTGGTATCAAACCAGAAGAATACGTTCCTAGGGACGAAATCGAGGCTACCCTCATCATGCTTTTGAAAGCAGAGCGCAAACAAAATTCTTTAGAATAACAAAAGCCACTCTACACTGATTAAATCAGAGCAGAGTGGTATTTTTATTTTATCTTCTTAAATAATCTCTTGGTATTAGCAGCAGTAATTTCTGCAAGCTCTGCAAAATCCATGCCAAGAACTTCTACAGCGTTTTTGGCAGTATATTCAACATAACCAGGATTGTTGCGTTTGCCACGGAAGGGTACAGGGCTTAAATAAGGACTGTCGGTTTCAAAGAGAAGTAAATCCTTAGGAATATACTTCATGACCTCACGAACCTTGTTAGCGTTCTTGTAGGTGCTAGTTCCTCCAAAGCCAAAATAGTAGCCGCGTTTAGCAAGTTCTTTAGCCATTTCCAAAGAACCTGCGAAGCAATGGAAGACTGCTTGTACACCAGTTACTTCTTTTTGGAAGATTTCCAGCATATCCCCATGAGCATCCCTATCATGGATGATGATGGGTAAATCAAATTGTTTCGCTAAATCGATTTGTTCCAAGAAAATTTTCTTTTGTACTTCCTTGGGCTCATTTTCTTTCCAATAATAGTCCAAGCCAATCTCGCCAATGGCAACAACCTTGGGATGCACTGCCCAAGCAGCCAACTGATCAAGATAATTAGCGGGAATATCTTTTAAATTTTCAGGATGATAGCCCACAGCCGCATAGATGAAGTCGTTTTGTTCTGCCAAAGCTACTGCCTTAGCGGAGCTTGCGCCATCACAGCCAGGGTTAACCACACCCTCTAAATCTAATTTTAATTGCGCAATGAGTTCCTCTCTATCCTCGTCAAACCAATCGTCGTCGAGGTGGGCGTGAGAGTCCCATAATCCAGTTCTAGACATTCTTTCTCCTTGAGAAAACGATTATAATATGCCATCTGCTTCGTTGCCCCTCCTAGACGTACGGCTCAGCCAAAGTACGCCGTCGTCGGGGCGCCTCGCATCTGACGCATTCTAATCGTTTTGTGATTGTTAATAATTTATTATTAGAAAAAGTCGGCAGAATTTCTCCTGCCGACGTATTTATTTTATTTTTAATAATTTATTTTTTCTTCTTCCTTTAAATATTTTCCCTTGTCCCAACAAGCGAAAATACCAAAGTAACCCAAAAACTCGTAAGAATCGTAT
>JAKSOJ010000106.1 GCA_024405645.1 Phascolarctobacterium sp.
AGCTTCCTGCATAAGCAGCCAAAACGCCACAAGCCACAGATAGACCTGCATAAAGTGCTGCAGTAAATACATCACCCTTTGCCAAAAGTCCGTTTATTTCTAAAGCATAGGTAGAAAATGTAGTAAAACCACCACAAACTCCTGCCTTTAAAAAGAAAGCCAAGGCGCTCTGCCCCAGTCCCTCCCTAGCAGTCCAAGCATTTATTGCTCCCAAAAGACAAGCACCGCAAATATTAATAATAAATGTTCCCAAGGGAAAAGCACCCCATGGAAGTATTACTAAGCCTAATAAATAGCGGCTCATAGCCCCAAGGGCACCGCCCAGTCCCACTGCTAGACAATTAATCAACATTATTCATCCCACTCTTTATAGATGCCAGCTTCGCGTTTAGCAGTTGCTGCCTTAGATACATAGGTACCAATTTTATATTGGAAGCCTTTGCGTTCGATAATAGCCTTAAGATAATCCTTATGAGGGCAGGGAGGATTATGGTAGTTATCAGATACGATGCAAGATGCCAAATGGATAACTACATCCTCTTTAGCAATATTAAAACGTTTAAGTTTATGAGTTAAATTTTCTAATTTACGTGCAAGGCCAATACCACAGCAACCGCCACAGGTAAAAGCAACATATTGGGTATCTTCAGGATAATCCTTGAAAGTTCCCTCTCTATTGTAAAAAGCATTGGTACAAGGCATGCCAACACAGTCTTGACAAACAGTATCACATTGAACAATTACAACTAATTTGCTCATAATTTCCCTCCAAATAAAATATTTAAACTATATTTATTGTAACACGAAAAAACCTAATGGAACAGTAAAAATGCTGAATTGAAAATAAGGGCTTGCACTTTTCAGCACAAGCCCTTGTTTTAATTATTTAAGAAAATTATTTCTTTTTCAGGAACGGCATCATAGCGCGGAGTTGAGCACCAACTTTTTCAATTTGATGTTCTTTGTTGATACGGCGCATAGCGTTGAAGTGAGGACGACCGCATTGGTTTTCCAGTAACCATTTGTTAGCGAAGGTACCATCTTGAATTTCGGAGAGTACTCTCTTCATTTCTTTCTTGGTTTCTTCGGTGATGATACGTTTGCCGGATACATAGTCGCCGAATTCAGCGGTATCGGAGATGGAATAACGCATCTTGGAAATGCCGCCTTCATAAACGAGGTCAACGCAGAGTTTCATTTCATGTACGCATTCAAAGAAAGCGGATTCAGGTTGGTAACCAGCTTCTACGAGGGTTTCGAAACCAGCTTTCATCAGAGCATTTACGCCGCCGCAGAGAACGCATTGTTCGCCGAAGAGGTCGGTTTCAGTTTCTTCTTTAATGGTGGTTTCGAGAACGCCAGCACGGGTGCCGCCGATAGCTTTTGCATAAGCAAGAGCCAGGTCATGGCATTTGCCAGTAGCATCTTGATGAACAGCAACCAGCATAGGAACGCCAGAACCGTCAACATAGGTACGACGTACGAGATGGCCAGGGCCTTTAGGAGCTACCATGAATACGTCAACATCTGCAGGAGGAATGATTTGGCCAAAATGGAAGTTGAAACCATGTGCGCAAGCAAGAGCATCGCCAGCTTCGAGATAAGGAGCGATGTTGTTTTTGTATTCGGAAGCGTGTTTTTCGTCCGGAATAAGCATCATGATAACATTTGCCCATTGAGCTGCTTCTGCAACGGTTTTAACGGTTAAGCCAGCTGCTTCTGCTTTTGCTTTGGATTTGGAGCCTTCATACAGACCAACGCAAACTTCAACACCAGAATCTCTCAGGTTGCATGCATGAGCATGACCTTGAGAACCATAACCGATAACTGCTACTCTACGACCTTGGAGCATTTCCAGGTTCGCATCTTGATCATAAAACATTTTCATAATCTTTCACCTCATAAAATTAAAATATTATTATTTATGTTAAAAAATAAATAAACTGAGAAATCGCTTTATTTAAAAAGCGTTAGTAGGGATATAATATACTAATTATTTAAATGTGTCAACGAAGTCGTTAATTCTTGCACCAGCAGCAACCATGGGGTCAACCATATCGCCTTGTTCAACGATTGCTTCGATTACGAAGGTCTTGTCAGATGCTTGTGCTTGTTTAAGAGCTTCTTTAAATTCTTCGCAGGTAGTTACTCTTACGCCGTCAGCACCGCAGGATTTAGCAAAACCAATGAAATCAAAATCGGTAAGAATGGTGGAGGAATATCTCTTATCATAGAAGAGATGTTGCCATTGACGAACCATACCCAAGCAAGAGTTGTTGATTACTACGCTGATAAGCTTCTTGTTTTCACGGCAAGCGGTATATAATTCCATGCCAGTCATCTTGAAGCCGCCGTCACCACTGATGGAAACTACAGGATGTTCGCCAGCTACGAAGCTTGCACCCAAAGCACCGGGAAGACCAAAGCCCATGGTACCACAACCACCGGAAGTAAGGAAATGACGAGGTTTGTCAATCTTCAGGTATTGAGCAGCCCACATTTGGTTTTGACCAACGTCGGTTACGTAGATGGGATCCTTGCCTTCAAATTCGTTATTCATGATTTCCATAACGTTAGGAGCAGTCAAGCGATCTACATGAGTTAAAGCACGAGTTTCGGTTGCTCTCCAAGCCAGAACTTGGTTCCACCACATTTCATGCTTAGCTTCTTTAATTAAAGGAAGAAGCTTTTGCAGATTTTCTTTTGCATCGCCAACCAAGGAATAATCAACTTCAACGTTTTTATCAACTTCGGAAATATCGATTTCAAATTGGATAATGGTTTTTTCTCCATGGTAGGAGTTACGGTCGCCAGTTACGCGATCGGAGAAGCGGCTACCAATTACCACAAGAACATCTGCAGTTGAAACTGCCATGTTAGCTGCGATATGGCCATGCATACCGCTCAGGCCCAAGCTAAGCTTATTACTGCCGGGGAAAGCGCCAAGACCCATCAAGGAGCTTGCTACAGGGATATCTGCTTTTTCAGCAAGTTCAATTAATTCTGCTTGAGCACCGCTGTTGATAGCGCCACCGCCTACCATAAGCACAGGGCGTTCTGCATTGTTGATTGCTTCTGCAATTTCTGCCAAGTAATCTTCTCTTGCAACGTTAGTGGTAGCTCTTGCTTTAGCATTAAGTTCAGGGTATTCTAACAGTTCGTTTTGAATGCTAGAAGGAACATCAACTAGAACAGGACCAGGACGGCCTTCTTTAGCAACACGGAATGCTTTACGCAGGCCAGGGATTAAGTCCTCTTTCTTACGAATTAACATATTGTATTTAGTAATGGAAAGAGTAACACCTGTAATATCGATTTCTTGGAAGCTGTCGCGACCAAGCATGTTAACGCCTACTTGACCAGTAATAGCAACTACGGGAATGCTATCCAGATATGCAGTTGCAAGACCGGTTACGATATTGGTTGCACCAGGACCGGAGGTTGCAATACATACACCAACATTACCGCTAGCACGAGCATAACCATCTGCTGCGTGGATAGCGCCTTGTTCATGGGCAGTTAATACACGGTTTAATTTGGAATTATAAAGAGCGTCAAACAGGGGGATTACAGCGCCTCCGGGATAACCGAAGACGGTATCTACACCTTGCTCTTCTAACAATTTTACAATGGCTTCAGAGCCTTTTATCATCATTTCTTGCTCCTCCTTACATTACTGGGCAAACACTATTTACAGAAACTTGTTTAGCCAAAAGTTTTGCAACTTGAGCGGTATCTATGGACACTAGGTTTGGGCACTAAAAAACCCCTGCATATTTCTATGCAGGGGCGTAAATACAAGTACGCGGTACCACCCTAATTTATTACTTAGCACCAGTCCATCAACCGGCTCAGAATTAACGCATCTGCTACGGATCAGTCTACTAGAAAAACTTTCGCTGACCAGTTCATGGGTGATTTAATCAATAAGCATTTGCACCGGTTTGCACCAAACACCGGCTCTCTTGAGCATCAAACTTACCTTTGCTCCCAATCACAACCTTTATATTATGTGAAATTGTTAATATAATACTCCTTTGATAGAGTATTGTCAACAAAAATTTACAGATTCTTAATAATTTCTGCAACCTTATTGTTAAGAGCGAGTTTATAAGCTTCTTTGTTTTCTTGAAGCGCACATTTGATTTCTGCAGCAAGATTTGCTTCCGCAGGATTCAAAATAGTCTTATAGCCAAGAGCAAAGGCTTTGCAGTTAGTTGCAAAATCTTCGGGTTTGAGACCAACAGCAGCTGCAATCTTAGCAAAGAGCTCCGGATTCTTTTCAGTAATAACACTAAGGCCACTGCAGAAGGTTACGTTATTCAATTTAAGATGAGCTTTACCCTTCAATGCTTTAATCGCAGCAGAAGGATCTTCCAAGCCAGCATCTGCATTAGCAAAGCTCAGACGATAGCCAAAGGTATCTGCGATTTCGCAGTGGAGAATTAAGTCTTCGTTCAATGCTTCACTATCTTTTAATGCGTCCATGCAGATGGAAGCAAGCTTGATGCCATTACGTTGGAGCTCGTTAGCAATGAGATAATGTTCTTCAGGAGTGAGAACCTTGCCAGGCTTAGACAGGGAAAGTTCAAAGTCGATATCCCAAGGGGTATTTTTCAAATAAGAATTATAAATGAATTGTACGTGCATGATTGCTTCGCCATATTCCAAAACAATGCGATGCAGCTCGCTTTCGTTGAAAGTAATTTTATCCTTACCAACTTGGAATTCTGCATTCAAATAGGAAGCATCAACAGCGCTACGGAAAGCTTCGTTGAATTCTTTAAACTTCATGTTAACGGATTCGTCGGACATTTTTTCGATGGAAAGATCGATTTTATCGCTGCAGTCAAAACCAATCATGGAATAACCGTAGAGCAAAGCCTTAACGATTTCTTCCTCGGATTTCAAGCCAGCTGCATTAGCGCCATAGCCTTCCTTATAGCCTGCTTCCAATACGCCCCAGGTTGCAGTATCAACTGCTTCCAAGAAGTTGCGTTTCAAAGCAATGCTGTCGTCAGGGGTATATTCAACCAAAACGGGTTTTAATT
>JAKSOJ010000107.1 GCA_024405645.1 Phascolarctobacterium sp.
CCGGATATGCCCTCTGGTAGTAGAGTAAAATAATTAAGAAAATTCATATAGCACAAAATAAAAAACGCCTCGTGAGAGGCGTTTTTGTTTTATATTTTAGTCTGTAAGTGAAGCACCGATGACGACTATAAGTTTGGTGTTTTTATCAAAGACAGTCCATAGACCAGTTCCCCACCATTCTTTTCCTGCATCGAAATAATTAGAAAAATCATTATTCCAACGATATACTTCAACGTCACTTTTGTTAGGGAAAAGAATCTCATTGAAAGCGATAAAATCTGACTTCAGATAGGGAGTTCCATGTGGTGGTTCTAAAAAGGCGAACCAATACGGAATCGGAGTGGGAGGAGTGAAACTTCTGTCTTTGTTAAGCTTCTTATTACAATAATCATCAGATGGAGTTTGTAATAGTTCATCTATGCTACTATGCGTCGCAAGCATTTTATCTGCTTCGACATAGAGTGCGTCGTAACAGGAAAATTTTTCTCGAAGAACTTTAAAAGCTTCAACTATTGCCGTTTTATGTGTGGCTAATCCCTCATATGCTTTCTCTTCGTAGAAAATTACATAGTCAAGGCATACTCTTTCATATTTATTTTCTAGTAATTCATATGCTTTATGTTCAGTAATTTCTCTCATGCTTTGACCTTCTTTCTAATGAAGAAAATAGCATTTTGACTAAATAGTTTTGGTATCCGTACTCAAGATTTCATACAGCTTGAATTCTTGAGTGTCGCAGCTTGTAAGCTTATAGTTAACTCCTTTGCGCTCGCCTTCAAAGGTAAGTACATGGTCAAGCCCGTGGATATGTCCATAAATGCAATGCTTTACCCCGTATTCCTCTAAAAGATTAGTGAAAAGGCTTTCTTCTTCTGGTGCGAAGAGTGGCGGATAGTGCAAAGCACAGATAATTTCTTTGGCATTTGCTTTTTTTGCATCATCAAGGCTCATCTTGAGTCTAATGGCCTCACGCTCATAAATCTTTTTGTCTTCTTCGGTAAAACTTTCGGCAGTGGGCAGAATCCAGCCGCGAGTTCCACAAATAGCTACATCACCAATCATAGTGCAGTTGTTTTGGATAAATTCGAAGTCCTTGCCATAGGCTGCCTGCATTTTTTTGAGGCTTGTCCACCAATAATCGTGGTTGCCACGTAAGAGCAGCTTACGCCCAGGTAATTCCTTGAGCCAAGCAAGGTCTTCTGCAACATTTTCAAGACCCATTGCCCAGGAAATATCACCACAGATAATTACTACATCGTCTTCGTGGACTGTTTGCAGCCAATTATTTTTAATTTTTTCTTTATGTCCAGCCCAGTGGTCACCGAAAATTTCCATGGGTTTGGAAGGAGGATCGCCGGATAAATGCAAATCCCCAATAGCGTATATGTTCATAATTATTCCTTTAGGAAACGATTATAGCACGCAATCTGCGTTGTTGGCCTCGGTCGACGTACGCTTTTCTTAGTACGACTCCCTCGGCCGCCTAGCAGCTTACGCACTCTAATCGTTTTGACGTATTCTGGTTTATTCTAACAAAAGCTTTCTTAAATCTTCTACCGTATCTACGATAATATCTGCTCCAGCTTCCTCGAGTTCGCCTTCAACTGCAAAGCCAAAGCGAACGCCGATAGCTTTAATGCCGTTAGCATGAGCTGCCAAAATATCTTCTTTGCGGTCACCAACTAAGTAGGTGCAAGCTTTCTCTTCTTCCGAAGTGATATTAAAATTAGTCAAAGATTTTGCAACAACGGTGGCTTTGTTGTCCATCTTGCCATCCAAGGTAGAGCCCGCAATATCTTGCAAATAATCCGTTAAATGGAAGTGATCCACGATTCTTCTTGCATAAACTTCAGGTTTGCCTGTGCAAAGGCCTACTTTTTTATCAGTATTGCTCAAATCCTTGAGTAAATCCTCCATGCCAGGGAAGATATATTGCTCGTAAATGCCAATATTGTGATAGCGTTCACGATATTTTTCTGTGCCAAGCTCGGCCTGTTCCTCTGTAAGTCCCCAATATTTCATATAAGAAGCACGCAGTGGGGGTCCGATAAAGAGTTTCAGTTTTTCTAAATCTGGTTCATCTATGCCCATGGCTGCCAAACCGTATTGAGCACATTTTGTAATACCTTCAGCGGAATTGGCAACAGTTCCGTCTAAATCAAATAATATATTTTTAAACATAAAAAGCTCCTAGTTATTTGTATACTTGCACTAATTATAACATAGGTGGATACTTAGTGGTATAATAAGAGATAATGTTTCTGAGAGAAGCTATATTAAGGAGTAGGATTAATGACTATTAAATTATACGATAACAATTCTATGTTGAAATCCTGCAGTGCCGTTGTTACTGCTTGCACTGCCAAGGACGATAAATTTTTAATCGAGCTTGATCAAACTGTTTTCTTTCCCGAGGGTGGTGGACAATTAGCAGACCGTGGTAAATTAGGCGACGCTATTGTATCTCACGTTTCTGAAAAGGACGGACATATTTACCATCATTGCAACAAGGAATTGGAAATTGGCCAAACCGTATGTGCCGAGCTGGATTGGAACGTACGCCTTGACCGTATGCAACAGCATTGCGGCGAGCATATTTTGTCCTGGGCTTGTTACAAACTGTATAAGGCAAATAATGTTGGTTTCCATATGCATGAGGATATGGTTTACATCGATTTGGATAAAGAACTGACCGATGAAGAACTTATGGCTGCAGAGCTTTTGACCAACGAGGTTATTTGGGATAATCGTCCCGTCACCATCGACTATATGGATAGCACCGAAGCAGTTAAGCTTAAGGATAAAATGCGCAAGTTTAACGATAAGCTTACAGGTCTTTTGCGTATTGTTTCTGTAGAAAACTCCGATGTTTGTACTTGCTGTGGGACTCATCCTCCCTTTGCAGGCATGGTTGGTGTTGTAAAGGTATTGCGTCACGAAAAACATAAGGGTGGCTGTCGCGTTGAATTCCTCTGCGGTAAGAGAGCCTTGCTCGATATGGACAAGAAATTTGCTACATTATACGACACTGCCAAAGACCTCTCTGTTAAAGTAGAAGATGTTCCCGGAGCTGTTAATAAGCTTAAAGACGAATTGTATCAAATCAAATTTGAAGCAAAGCAGAAAATGATGGCTGTCATGGCAGAAAACTTGAATAAAGCCTATGTTGAGGCACCAACTTTAGCTAATGGTGCTAAGCTTGTCATTCTTCCCATGGAAGGCTGTGATGGCAAGGACCTAAAGGCTATGCTTGCTCCTGCCTCTGAACTTCCCGGAGCTGTTGCTGTTCTTTGCGCAGCTAGTGAGCCTCGCATTGCTTATGCAATTACTGTAGCTAAGGGTGTGGATGCAGATGCTCGCGTTTACATGAAGATTGCCAACGAAATTTTCAAAGGTCGTGGTGGTGGCAAGCCAGACTGTACTCAGGGTGGTGCGGATTTTGCTAGCGACTGGGCAGTGAAACTTGAACAAGTTAAAAACGAAATTTTAAAATAACAAAGACGCCTCAAAACGAGGCGTCTTTTACATTTTAGTATAAGCTTGATAAAGAATGAGTATGGCACATAGGCAAAGTACAATATTAACTATCTTAAAAAGAGTTCTGTCTGGAATTTTACCTGCTAATCTGCGTTGCCAATAAATTGCACCTAAAAGACCCAAAACGCCTGCTACAGAAAGCAATATAGATTGCATATTGTTGTAGGCGCCATGCATGATATTGCTGCCTAGAATCAGCCAGGCATTCATAAATACCATAGTCCACTGCATGCCAAGATAAACCTTACGGTTGTAACCAAAATATCTTGCGTAGTAGATGACAAAGAGAGGGCCACCGCAGATAAAGGCTCCTTGGATAATACCGCCACAGAAGAGAATGAGCAGATAAAAAATCTTTACAAAAATATTGGCGTCTTTTTCGCCTTCAGCAAGCACACCACCGTCAGATTTGGACAGGTTGTAGATAGCCATAGCCATGACGAAAAAACCAAGGATGAGTTTAAGTTTTACTTCTGGCAGATTGTTATAGGCCCATAGGCCAATACAGGAACCTGTTGCTGAAATGGCTACAATGCGCAGTAGCTTAGGCCAGTTCAGATATTCCCTATAAGTGATGAATTGATAGAGACTGTTACAAAAGCTAATGACTGCAAAGGCTGGTATGAATGTCTTTACAGGCATGAAGAAACTGAGAATAGGAGTACTCATGAGATTACCGCCAAAGCCTATAATACCAGCAATAGTAAAGGTAAACATGACAGAAAGAAAGAGTATTCCAACGGTTAAGAATGACATATTTTCCCTCGAATTGAATTTTTAAAATTAAACTGGAACTTCAGCGTATTCAGAACCTTTTTTTTCTAAAGTAATTTCTTGGAAGAGGTTTTCTGTCAGCCATTTTTCCGCAGATTCCTTTTGCTCATCCTTCATACGAAGGATGATTTTGGCTTTCATGCCGTATTCTACATCTAGTATTTCGAATAAACTTTGTTGATAAAGCACGTTGAGTACACTGCCAACGCGACCAATATCGTAGGTAAAGCTGTAATTGGTCATAAGCACGCGTTCTGCTAGACCACACTCTTTGATAGCGCCAGCTACAGAGCCGCTGTAAGCACGCACAAGTCCGCCTGCACCCAGCTTAATACCGCCAAAATAACGAGTAACAACGGCAGCTGTACCAACTAGCTCGTTCTTCTTTAAAACCTCTAGCATGGGAATGCCTGCTGTTCCGCTAGGCTCACCATCGTCGCTGGATCTTTGGGCAAGGGCATCAACAATGTAGGCACTGCAGTTGTGGGTTGCGTCCCAATACTCTTTTTTCATGGCCTTAATAAATTCTTGAGCCTCTTCCTCGGAATCAACTTTCTTTAAAGTGCAGATAAAACGAGATTTTTCTATGATAATTTCTTTGACATAATCTTTTTGAATGGTAAACAATTTGCTTCCACCTTTCTACATATTTCATTATAACACATTTGTTAGAGATGGCGAGCAATAATTAAA
>JAKSOJ010000108.1 GCA_024405645.1 Phascolarctobacterium sp.
TTGCGAAACCAATGCTTAAACCGACGTAATAACTTTAACTTCTTAAACATTTTCTTTACTCCTTTCAACATTTTATTGAAGAAAGGAATTGACATTTGTAGCCGAGAACTTAAAATCTACGTTCTTGGTTCGGGGGCTTTGGATAGAGTTAGGCCATCTGCAAACGACCTAACAAAATGATAAAACTACGTCCTCGGACGAGAGCCCCATCAATCGGCAACCATTTCCACGAATAACAACCACGTCTAAGCCCAGCTTATGGAATACGCTGCTTAAGGCACACATAGACCTTCCACACCAAGATTTTTTTTACAAGCTGAATGTCATAAACAGCATAGAAAGTTTTTTCACCATTCGTGGTCATTCCCAAAGACCGAAGCAATTTTAAAGAGTAGCTTCCCACCTAATTCTCTGTCAATTCCATATGATAGGGAAGCAAATCAATCACGAATGAAGGGTTAGCCTTAGCCACAAAGCTACAGAACTATTCGTAAAAGATGTGTTTTTAAAACAGTATTAAAAATTGCTTCCCTTAATTTGAATAATAATAATAAAAAAATCAAATGTCAATAGCAATTCAGAGTGCTCAAACGCCGCGGACATATGCCCAGGGCTTAATATCTTAGTATTTGAATTGCACTTACCAACGAAATAGAGCAAGAAAAACGTAAGCGATACCGATGGCTGCACTACACTTATGGCAGAAAAAAAACAACGTACATAAGCCGTACGCGGCCCGAAACCCCATGGGACCCGCCGCTGACACAAAAAAAACGGTCAACAAGGGGAAAAAGGAAGATGCAACCGCAAGATCTTAGGCTCTACGCTTAATTTTACGAATAGCCTTCTTTGTATAGTGGCTCAATTTCATCTCTGGAGCATCAGCGGAAATAAGCTGGATTATTTCACTCTCAGGAATAAAATCACCCTCCTCATATTTCTTTTGCAGGATATCAACCATAGCATAAGTATTATAGCCTTTGAAAGAGGCATCAGTTACAAAGGAACAAGTTTTACGAATAGGTTTAATCATATCACTTGGAGCACCTGATTCCAGATCAGAAGCACGATATACTTTATGATTCATAAATCTCCATCGTTTATCACAAACAACAACTTCCTGCGTAACAGAACGGAGAAGCTTATCAACAAGCGCAAATTCCTGAGAAGTGCCCAAGAAGGCAAGATGGTACTTGCGACAGGTAAGCAGAGTGTTTATAAAAACAGGATCACAATTGCTCTGGAAGCTTCGGCTATTTAAATTTGCGCCCAATTCATCTACAAGGGCGATAGTACAAGTATATGTGCTTTCCTCTTGATCCTTATCATAAAATTCATGCACCAAATTAGTAAGCTGCGACAGAGAATCAAGACGCAAATACGGAATCGAAAGCTCAACATTACTCAAAACAACAATATACTGCGTAACCCATTTTCCATTGAACCGAAATTTTTTTCCATTATAACGTCGATAAATGCGGTTAATCTCCATTACCGCAGAAAGAGTTTTACCACGTCCAAAAAGACCAGTATAAATACGCAGCATACCTAATACCAAACCATCAGGACAACGTCGCCAGGAACGATTGTAAAAATAGAAATACATATCCTTACAAAAATAGAAGATATCCTTAAACGGATTAAAAAGAATGCAACGCAGCATAGGAAAAGCAATAAGCAAAAAACCAACAACAAGAGAGATAATAATAGCAAAAAACATAATTCCTCCATAAAAAGGCTGCCACATAAAGTAGCAGCCTTTTTCTTTATTTACGCATAAGGTCAGTAAGAGCAGAAATCAATCTGATCATAATTTCAAAAGCAAACACGAACGCAAGAATAGTAACAACCTGCTGACCAGTCATATAAGGACTTTCAGTAGTAAGCCCCAAATCATTAAAAAGATTAATTACAATGTTATACATTACACACCATTCTTTCTGGCGCCAACAATACGGCGTCCTAACGATTTAAACAAAGGCAAAATAAACATCAAGAGAAGCAAACCTTGTAAAGTAGACCCAATAACAATGAGATCAACAAGGTGAGCATCAATAGAGGAAAGAGTTGTCGAATAATCTTGTACCTGCACTTCCGTATAGCCGGTAACATCATCAGTTCCCGGTAGATCTCCGGCAAGTCCCAAAATATCAACATCATCAAATTCACCAAGACCATCATCGGCAAAGCCTGATCCAACGTCAAATGCATCTTCCATAAAACCTCCTAAGAAAATAGATCAACAGCTTTTTTAAACGCTGCAGCTGAAATAAGAACAGTAACCGTTATAACAAAACCACGCATAATAGTAAAAAAAACATCATTCATAAGTAAAGCAGATATGCAATACCAAAGAGCAACCATAATCAATCCTCCTTCGTAAAATGACGAGCAACAAAGAACACCATACAAAGCATTGAAACACCGATAAATATTTCAAGATAAGAAACAGGAATACCATCGATATAAAATTCAGTATCAAGCCAACCAGTTAAAAAATTAAGAAGCTGCATAACAATATTCATCGTCATAAAATCAAACCCACCACCTTTATAGCAACTAAAACAAACGCAATGCCACCAATAACAGCAATGTAAGTAACAATAGAATCAAAAATATCCTCAAAAGGCGTACCAACAAGCAAACCTAAATAAGATGTGACATTATCACCCCATTCCTTAATATGACCTTTACCTTTATCATACTGTTCCTGAGAATTAGATCCAAAATTAATTTTCCATTCATAAGGCTCATTAGGTTCTGGAGAAGAAGAAACAATCAAATCAAGTTTAGCATTAATATCACCAAGAATAGAAGTGATCTGAGAAGTATCAACCACAACATCAGTAGTATAATTTGTAGTGTAATAAGTTATATACTGCGGTGGCAAACTGGGAGCAGTAATAGTAGTAACCTGCGGAGCAATAAAAGGTTCAATAGGTACATCTTGAACAACCTTATAAGGCTCAACATTAGGATTGTCGTTAATACCATTATATATAGGGGAAGTCAATTCCACTATCCAAGAGATAGAAGAAGTCTTACCATAATCACCATTAGAATTAAAAGGAACTAACTCACAACGGAAAATGTCACCAGGTTCTGCATCATAATGAGAATAAATAAAACTCTTAGTATCCCAGAACTCCGAAATAGGAAACACAGGAACAGCAATTTCAGTAAAAGTATCAACCAAAACATCGTTCAAATACAATTTATACTCAAGCTTGTCAATAATAGGAATACCAACAACATTAAATGCACCAAAAGCCCAAAGAGTACACATGGCATCAAAAGTATCACGATTAGAATCCTTGTAATAAAAAAGAGATTTAGTCAAATAAACATCACCAATAGTATCATCGTATTTGGAAGGCTGATAATTCATAAGAGCATCATAAGCATCACGCGGAGTATCATAAGCATAATCAACAAGCGACCCATAAACAGGCAATTGGAAATTAGAAGAAGGACCACCCGCAAAAACAAGTCCACCATTATCTACATAAATAGCCTTAAAATAAATAGGTTCAGTCGTATAACAATTAAGACTATAAGTAGAAGGACGATAAAACGTAATCGGCATTGATACCGAAGATGAAATATCATTATTAACAGAACAAGTATAAAGTAAACATTCCCTATTATTTAAGGTAAATGAAACAGGAGTAATAACGACACGACCCTCAGCAAAAGAAGATAAAGAACAAAAATAAAAAATAGCAAAAGCAATTACTGGAATAAAAATATACTTAAGTAGTTTAGACATAGCAACCTCCAAAAAAGAAAGACCGCCACGCCCCGACGAATAAGGACGTGACGGCCAAAAGCAAGACTATCGAACGATATTCTTAAGCTTGTGGAACAGAGCAATACCAATTCCAACCAATCCAAGAGTGAAGAAAATGGAAAGGTAAGTGTTGCCACTAATCCAAGTAGTTACCTGTGTAACAAGAGTACCTAAGTCAGTAAGTACCTGACTATCAAGATAACTTGCATCAGCAATAGCACCCATAAGAAAACCTCCTAAAATTTATTTACGAAAAATAACTCGTACATAATAACTAAGAGGCAAAAAAGTAACGTGGCTAAAAAGAAACTCATTCGCCAATACCAACAATGCGGCCCCACTGGTTAAACTCAAATTTATTTAATCCAAGTTTAATGGAATCAAACGAAATAACAACTGCAGGAACAAAGTGATGAACATACTTCTTACCAACGCCAACATCAGGCCTCATAACTTCAGGGCAATAAATATTAGTCCCCTCAATATGCCTTCCTTCCTTGTTAGTAAAATCAACCTTTTCCTTGCCGAGAACATCAATTTCAAATTTCAATGCCATATACCTCCTTAAAATTTTTAATAGCATCTTTCTTCCTATCGTCGAAATAATCGGGATAAGTGTTAACAACATCAAGAATCAACTCGTCATTAGGTTTATAACAACCTGAAGCACGAAGCCGATTACACTTCGGATAATTCTTACACATAATACAATACGTGTAACTCGCGGTTTTAAACTTCGCTAAAAACTCTTTCTTAAACATATATAAAACCTCTCGATATAATATTTTATTGGCAGCCTATAAATAATAAGGGAAGCGGCCGCCATATTCTAAGTGTTAATGGAAAACAGCCCATCATCACAAGGAATCCCCATTCCAAAAGTTTTGTGAAACCGAGATTGACGGAAAAAAATTTGATTAACAGCCCAACGCAATTGGTTCACAGGAAGAACCTCAGATCTACGAGGATACTTATTGTTAATTAAATCTTTCACATCATCAAAGGCATCTTTATAACCCTGTTCATATCCAGAAGCATATAATTCGCCTTTATCACGCAATTCACCGAAATACATTAAAAATCACCTTCACAATAATTGAAGTGTTCGCAAAATACACAGCAGCTCTTACAACATTTAAGAGGATCGTTGCGAAACCAATGCTTAAACCGACGTAATAACTTTAACTTCTTAAACATTTTCT
>JAKSOJ010000109.1 GCA_024405645.1 Phascolarctobacterium sp.
ATGGGTAACTGTTCTTTTCTTGTCTGATAACCAAATAAAAAAGAGCTGTACAAACGTACAGCTCTGCTTTTCATTTGGTAGCGCTAACGGGAATCGAACCCGTGATTTCGCCTTGAGAGGGCGACGTCTTAGCCGCTTGACCATAGCGCCATTTTGGCTCCGGGACTAGGGCTCGAACCCAGACCGAATGATCCAGAGTCACTTGTGCTACCATTACACCATCCCGGAATAACTTTTGAACAGAGAATATTATAGCAGAGGATTATGCATTTTGCAAGAGAGATTTTCAAATAAGAAGTAATTCTCGTTCTAATTTGTTTTGCCAAAATATGTCCAAATGTGATACAATTATTTATCTATCGTTTTTAGAAAGAAGGATTTTTAGTGGTTAAAACTTGGAGTGTTAGCTATCCTGGCGTTTCTGGTCGTCAGCAACGCAGAGTATTCCTATATCTGCCGCGCATGTACTACAGAGACAGGGATAGAAGATTTCCGGTATTATATATGTTCGATGGACAAAACATCTTTTTTGACGAAGAAGCAAGCTTTGGCAAAAGCTGGGGGATGGGTGAATATCTGGACAAGCATCGCGTGCCCATTATCGTAGCGGCTATTGAATGCAACAATGGCGACAACGACGAACGCATGCTGGAGTATTCCCCTTACGAATATGACGAGCCTGAGCTTGGCCATTTGTATGGCTGTGGTGATGATACCTTCGCCTGGATTATCGAACGCTTCAAACCGTTTATTGACAAGCATTTTAGAACCATGGGCGACAGGGATCATACCTTCATTGGGGGAAGCTCCATGGGTGGACTCATGGCTCTCTATGGCTTGCTCAATTATAACGAGATTTTTTCTAGAGCTGCAGCACTTTCTCCCTCTTTGTGGGTTGCTCCTGAACAATTAATGGAATTGGCGGCTGAGGCTCCTTTGGACGAAAATACAGTTCTTTACATGGATTATGGAACATTGGAAGAGGGAACTGAATCCAATATGTTCGATTTGTTCTCTGCTATGGGCGCACATCTGTTGAATTGTGGTATTGATATTACCCTGCGCATAGTTCCCAACGGAGAGCACACAGAGGCTTGTTGGGAAAGGCAATTGCCCTTCGTATTCCACACGTTGATGTACAATGTATATTGAAATTAGAAAGAAGTGCCTAGTTATGGGCTTGGAATAACTCATAACTAAGCGAAAGAGGTATGGTAGTATGGAAACACAACATTTTAATGAATATAGTCCTGCATTAGACAGAAATATGGAATGTAAGGTTTATGGTCACGCAGGTCGACCAATGCTTTTTATTCCTTGCCAAGATGGACATTTTAACGATTTCGAAGGCTTTAATATGGTAGATACCTTGGCCCCTTGGATTGAATCAGGCCAAATTATGGTAATCTCTATTGATACCATCGACAAGGAAACCTGGTCCAATAAAGAGGGTGAAGAAAGCCATCGTATTTATCTCCATGAAAAATGGGTTGAATATATTACCGACGAGGTTGTTCCGAAAATCCAATGGATTGCCAAAGAACGCAATGGCTGGGATGATGACCCGGGCGTGTTGATTTTTGGCTGCAGCTTGGGTGCAAGTCATGCGCTTAATCTTTATCTGCGTAGACCGGACCTTTTTGATGGTTGCATGGCTCTGAGCGGTATCTACACTGGTACCTTTGGCTTCCCCAATTATACCAATGAGGCTGTTTATTACAATTCTCCCGTAGATTACATGACTAATTTCCCAATGGACCATCCGTACATGGATTTGTATCGCAACCAAAGAGCTGTCGTTTGTGCAGGTCAAGGCGCTTGGGAAGAACCTGAAACTACCATTAAATTAAAGCAAATCTTCGCAGAGAAGGGCATTCCTATTTGGGTTGATTTGTGGGGCAATGATGTAAATCATGATTGGCCTTGGTGGCATAAGCAGGTGGTGTATTTTATGCCATATCTGATGGGAGAAAATTAAAAATCGCGATAATCGATTTTTGAAAATAATATATAAGTAATAAAAACCAAGTGTAGTATAGCTGATTATAATCACTTTACACAAATCGAAAAATTAAGAAAATATATATAACAAAATAATAATATATATAACAAAACAAATCTAAAAAATTAAAAAACAAAAATCAAAGCAAAAAGAAAAGGAAAAACAAAACATGAAAAATTTTATCTTCATTTCTCCTAATTTCCCCACAAACTATTGGAATTTCTGCCATGAACTGAAAGCAAATGGCATGAACGTTTTAGGCATTGGTGACCAACCCTATGACGAACTCTTACCTCAATTGAAAGACAGCCTGACCGAATACTACAAAGTAAACAATATGGAAAACTACGACGAAGTTTATCGCGCTGTAGCTTTCTTCATTCATAAATATGGCCGTATTGATTGGCTGGAATCCAACAATGAATATTGGCTGGAAAAAGACGCAATGCTGCGTACCGATTTCCATATCACTTCTGGCTTCCAAACTAGCGACATGGATAGCATTAAACATAAATCTAAAATGAAACCCTACTACCAAGCTGTAGGCATCCCCACTGCTAAATATCATATTGTTGATGATTTGGCTGGTTGCAAGAAATTTATCGACGAAGTTGGCTACCCTGTAATCGTTAAACCCGATAATGGTGTAGGCGCTTCTCGTACCTATAAATTAAAAACCGAAGCACAACTGGTTGATTTCTTAAACGAAATCGAAGGTGAAACCACTGGTGCTATCTATATTATGGAAGAGTTTGTTGACGCAACTGTTAACAGCTATGACGCAATCATCGATTCCAACTGCGAACCTGTTTTTGAAACCGGTAACGTAACTGTTACTTCCATCATGGATGTAGTAAATGACCTGGGCACTTCCGTATATTACATTCAAAAGGATTTGCCCGAAGATATTAAAAAAGCAGGTAGAGCAACTGTTAAGAGCTTTGGCGTTAAGAATCGTTTCGTTCACTTCGAATTCTTCCGCCTGAACAAAGACCATGAAGGTCTTGGCAAAAAAGGCGACGTAATTGCTTTGGAAGTTAATCTGAGACCTTCTGGTGGCAATAGTCCTGATATGATGAACTTTGCTAACAGCACCAATGTTTATAAAATTTGGGCTGATATGATTTGCTTCGATAAGACTGAATTGCCCGAAGGCGAGCATTATTTCTGCGCTTTCGCAGGTCGTCGTGATGGCAGAAACTATACTCTGTCCCATGAAGAAATCATGGCAAAATATGCCGAAAAATTAGTTATGGTAGATCGTGTGCCTGTTGCTCTTGCTGGAGCTATGGGCGATCAAATGTATATTGCAAGACTTTCTACCGAAGCAGAAAAGGATCAATACTTGGTAGATCTTTGCAAGGAAAACTAAAAGCTAATGCTGAATTCTGAATTCAGCATTAATAATTATTACGAAGGGAGGGAGCTGCATGCCCGCTAAAATTATCATTGGTGCGGATGAAGAGGAAACTCGCATGGGGCTTGTCGAAGATGGCAGGCTAGTTGAATATTTAGTTGAACGCAGTGAGGAACAACATCTGGTTGGTAGTATTTTCAAAGGTCGCGTAGCCAATGTGGTACGTGGGATTCAGGCTGCCTTCATCGATATTGGCTTGGAACAAAATGCATTTCTCTATTTGAACGATAATGTGCATGTTACCGAAGGACAATTTGTCATCGTACAAATCTCCAAGGATCCTAGAGGAACTAAAGGTCCAACCGCGATGTTGGATGTGACTTTGCCAGGCAAATATTTGGTTCTTTTGCCATGTGCGGATTACATTGGCATATCTAGAAAAATTAGCGATAAAGCCGAGCGTGAACGCTTGAACAATATTTGTAGTGCAGTTAAGCCTGAAGGAATGGGCCTGATTGTTCGTACCGCAGCTAAAGGCGTGGAAGCAGAGCTTTTGGAAGCTGATATTCGTGCATTGGCTAATCAATGGAAAATAATTGCTGCTCGCGAAAAGGTAAGTAAATCTCCCTGTCTGCTCAGAAGAGAGCTTGATTTACCGGTGCGCATCGTGCGTGATTACTTGCGTCCTGGCCTCGAAGAAATCGCCATAGATAATTTGGGGATTTATAAGAGGGTGGAAGAGCTTCTTGAAAACATGCCTCAGCAAAAGGATATTAAGCTGACCATGTATCAGGGGCTGGACGATATCTTTAAATATAATGGTTTAGAAGAAGATATCGCAAGCATCAGTGATCACCAGGTAGAATTGCCCAGTGGTGGTTATTTGGTATTTGATTATACCGAAGCAATGACCGTTGTGGATGTTAACAGTGGTAAATTTACTTCTCGCGAAAGCTTGGAAGAAACCATCATGCAAATCAACCGAGAAGCTGCTAGGGAAATAGCTCGTCAGCTTCGTCTGCGTGATATTGGTGGCATTATCATTGTCGACTTTATTGATATGCACACGGATGAGCATAAGAACGAAATTATGGGAATCTTGCAAAAAGCATTTGCAGGAGACAAGATGCAACCCAAGTTGCAGGAAATTACTGCTCTCAATTTGGTGGAAATTACCCGCAAAAAATCTCGTCAAAATTTATCCAGTGTTCTGTATGCTCCCTGTCCTGTTTGCAATGGAACAGGCAGAGTGCAAAGTCAGTTGACCTTGGCTTTGGAATTGAAACGTAGATTGCGTTCTCTTTTGAAGCGTAGGTCTAGTTCTAAGAACCTTCTCATTATGGCTAATCCGTGGCTGGCAGAATGGATTCAGTACAAGGATTTGAAGGCCTGGGAGAGAGAATTGGCATGTTCCATCACTATTGAAAGCGATGCGTCTCTCCATGTAGAAAGTTTTATGATTTTAGATAATTCTTCTGTTGACAAATCTTGACAGATATAGTATTATACTCGAGTATGGACTAAAGTGGTCCGTCCCCAACCGCACGAAGAGGTTTGTAAATCTTGCAGTTTTTGCAAGTACCGTATTTGGCGAGTCTTATCAAAGGGAGGTGCAATAGATGTAC
>JAKSOJ010000011.1 GCA_024405645.1 Phascolarctobacterium sp.
ATAGTAAAGATTTGCGTTTAGAAAGAAACTTGCAAGAATCGAATTCAAAATAACAGAAAAAGGCCATGGGAACAGTACTAAAATGTACCGACCCCATGGTCTTTTTTTATTACAATATAGTATAAACCAAATTTCTAACTTATTATACTGGACCAAGTTTGATTGCTGTTGCATAGGTCAAGAAGCAGAATGCTAAAATCCACCAAACTGCAATCAAAGGCAGAATAAAACGCAACCATTTTTTGTATGGAACGTTTGCCATCGCCAGATAGGACATGGTAGCACCAGATGCAGGAGTAATGCAGTTGGTAAATGCATCACCAAAAGTAAATGCGAATACTGCAGTTTGACGAGTAACGCCAACGATATCAGCAAGAGGAGCCATAATAGGCATAGAGATTGCTGCTTGACCGGAGCTAGAAGGTACTAACAGGTTAAAGCAGTCTTGGATGATGAACATACCAAAGGCGATAATGGAGGACGGGAATACATCAAGCATGCCTGCTAAAGTATGAATAATGGTATCCATAATCTTTGCATTATCAAGAAGAATAGTTGCAGCTTTACACATAGCAACAGCCAAGCAAGGCATCATCATACCTTTACAGCCATTGAGGAAAGCATCGCAAATATCATTGGGTTTCAGACCGCAAATAACGCCAGACAAAGCACCCATGATCAGGAACATAGCGGAAATTTCGTTCATATAGAAATCGTATTTCAGAACGCCAAAGATAATGCCCACAAAGTTCAAGCCAAGAAGAGCCAGGCAAATAGATTGACGAGTAGTCAGAGGAGGAACATTTTCTAAATCAACAGTTTTTTCTTTTGCTTGGTCGATTTCATAAACAGGACTGGATTCAGGATTGTTCTTAACCTTGTATGCGTGGTACATAACGAACGCAATATTAGCAGCCAAGAGAATGATGAAAATACCAATACGATAAGGCAAGCCGGAGAAAATAGGTACGCCAGCGATACCTTGTGCAACACCTACGGAGAAAGGTTGAGTACAACCTGCGCCATAACCTGCAGCTACAGAACAGAAAAGCATACCTAATGCAGTTAAGCTATCAAAGCCCAAAGCCAAGGCAACGCTAACAACTAACGGAGTGAATGCCAAATATTCTTCGTTGCAACCTGCCAAGGTAGAGAATGTAGCCAAGGTTGTCATCAATACAGGAATGAGCAACAAAGCATTGTTGCGAAGTTTTTTAACCAAGGTAGAAAGGCCTGCAACGATAGCACCAGTTTTTTCCAAAATACCTAAAGACCCACCTACCATAAACAAGAAAGCAATAATACTGATACCACCTTTAAAGCCTTTGTTAATAGAAGTAAAGAAATCCATAAAACCAGTGGGTTTGGAAGCTACATAATGGAAGGTTGCAGGATTTACAACCATTCTACCGGTATGAGCATCTTTTACGCGATCATACACGCCTGCCGGAATTACATAACTAGCTAAAGCACAGAGCAAAATAACACATACAAGAATAATAATGGGACTTGGAGCCTTAAAGGCTTTTACTTCTTTCTCTTCGTTTTTCTTAGACATAATTTTTCTCTCCAATTAAGCAAATTTTTCTATATAGTCCTGAATTTCTAAGCAGCAAACCAATGCAACCTCAAAACGTTCAAAGAAACTATCTACCAACGCAAGTTCGTTCATAGTATGGTTTCCAGAACCACGTCCACCCATGGAACAAACAGTAGGAACTCCCACTGCCCCAATATAGGATGCGTCAGACATGCCGCCAACATAGATAGGTTTAAAGGGTTCCATGCCAAGTTTTTCTGCTTTGGTATTGATATAAGCAAGCAATTTATGATTAGCTTCAGTTTCTTCAAAAGCAGGCATAGGAGCTACAAATTCAACATCAGTTGTAGTTCCATCAACAAAGGTTTGCTTGGCAATTTCCCGAATTTGCTTTTTAACATAATCCATATGCTCAAGCTTTGCGTAACGAATATCCAATTCGGCATAGCAATAATCTGGAACGGAATTAGAAACCATACCGCCTTTTATAACACCAGTACTAACGGTTAAGCCTTCATCATATTTAGTCAAGCCCTGAATCAAAGGTAACTTTTGAGCCATTTCGATAATTGCATTTCTACCTGTTAAGTAATCGTTGCCTGCGTGAGCAGCTACGCCATGAACTGTAAGGTGGCAATCCATTCCACCCTTGCGTCCAACAGTAAGACAATTATCCATACGGCCTGTCTCCATATTAAAGCAGCACAGTGAGCCTTTAGCTTCGCTCATGAGAATTTCATCAGCAGTGCTCTTTACATGGGAGATTTCTTCATCAGGAACAAAAACAACCTTTACGCGACGTTCCTTAAAGCCAAAATGCTTTAAGGCAACAAAAAGGAAGAATGTTTCTGCAACACCCTGTTTCATGTCACATACACCTGGCCCATGAGCAATACCATCCTTTATGTAAAAAGGATCCTTAGGATAGCTACCATCAGGAAAGACAGTATCGCAGTGGCCAGTAAAAAGAATGGGAGCTCCTTCAACATCAGGATTGAGCTCAGCTATTAAAACATTAGCTCCTCCATTGGTATCAACCAAGCGACAGGAAATTTCCTCTTGGTCGAAATGCTTTTTGAGAAAGTTCATAACACGATTAACATTGTCAATTTCATAAGATCCACCTTGAATATTAACAAGACTTTCCCAAAACAGGAGCATTTCATGACGATTCTTTTCTATGAAAAGTTTTATTGCATCTAAATCAATTTTCATAGACACACCCCTTGCTTTATTAGAATTGTCGTATTTATTTTAAATACTCAGAATTCTTATATTATTTAGCATTTTACCTAATTAAAGTAAAAACTGTCAACCTGCTTTATTACAACTAAGGCAAAAGTTAACAGTTTCAAGAAAAATTTAAAGAGCAAAGAGAAAATATGTTTCCCTTTGCTCTTATATTGTTTTATTAAAAAGACCTTTTTTATGCGACATTCCCTGGACTTCTGATTATTTTCTACCTAAATTCAACTCTCCAAGCATAGCTCCTCCAATGATTAGCACTGCTCCAATAACTTGTATGGTGGTCATTACTTCATTTAAAAACAACGCCGAAAATATAAGTGCAGATACAGGATCAAGATAACTAATGAGAGCTACAGATTGCCCAGATAATTTTTGTAAGCCCGAAAAATAAAACAGATACGCAAGACCTGTATTCACAAAGCCTAACACTGCAATATAGGGCCAATCATTAGACGATATGCTAGGAACACCAACAGTACACAGTGTATAAATCAACACAACAACAAAGGCTATGTCTAATTCAATCGCTGCTGTTTGCATTCCATTAGTATGAGTAATGCGCTTGTTGAACACAATCAAAGTCGCATAAAAAAGTGCGGAGATAATTGCAGCCAAGAGCCCCAAAGAATTCATACCTGTTACAACAATACTTCCGCTTATGCAAATAAGACCAATGGCCACGATAAGAACGGATAATGATTTTATTCCCGTCAACTTTTCACGGAACAGGATTGGTGAAAATAATAGTACGAGAATTGGTCCAACATAATAAATTAATGTGGCAAGACTAACGTTCAAAAGTCCATAAGCTGCAAAAAGAGCAACCCAGTTAAAACCAAGAGCACTTCCTCCTAAAAAGAGTGCTAACCCATCTTCTTTTAGACTCTTTTTATCAAAGCCTCCTCGAGACAGTACCAAAGTTGTCAACAATGCCCCGCCAAGAATCGTACGCATCAAAACAGTTTGGCTGCTTGCTAAAGAGATATGGGAAACAAAAATTCCATTTGTACCAAAAATCAATAGCGATAGGATATACATCCCATACGCAAGGACCTTATTATCGTTCAATTCAGTATTTACTCCAGTTCTCTAAAATAAGCCTACTCTATGTTCAGCGCTAGGCCCTATTTCGCAATACATAAAAGCTACCTGTGGCAGAAGCATATAAAGTGCCCTGGTCGTCATAGCATTTTGCTTCCGTAACCATGACAGACATGCCGGAATGCAGAATATTAGCACTTGCATAGACAGTAGTACCAATTCTTGGTCCACGAATAAAATTAACATTAAGATTGCTAGTAACAACGTTCTTGCCGAAGATAATACAACTCAGACCCATAACAGTATCTAAAAGGCCACTCAAGGCGCCTCCATGAGCAATGCCATGCCTATTACTGACCTCGGGCGTTATCTTCATGGAAAGAACCAATTTATTGTTCTCAAAGCTAACAAACTCTATACCACAATGTCTGCGGAAACCTATCTCATCACAACGTTCTTCTAAAAATTCTATTATTTCCTCTTTAGTCATTTACTTTAATCCAATCACGCCATCATCCTGGCAAATATTTTAGGGAAATTGTACCATATTTATAAAGTAAAAGAAATATAAAACTGCTAGGCTTTTTTACCCAGCAGTTTCACATCTATTTCAGACAATTCATAAATAAAACAATAACAGAAGCATTAATTCCATCTACCATGCTACCAATAATGGGAACTAGCAAAAACGGCATGGCAGCTACGCCAAATTGCTTAGTAATAGACTGCATATTGGCCATTGCAGTAGGAATGGCACCCAAACCAAAGCCACATACAGCAGCAGATATCAAGGCTGCATTGTAATTCTTGCCCAACACTCTAAAGACAACGAAATACGAATAGATGCTGATAAATGTCATCTGCGCTAATGCGATAATAGCGATAGGTCCTAAAAGACCCTTCAGTTCCCAAATATTCAAGGCCATCAAAGTCATGGAAAGGAAAATATTTAAGGCAAGATCTGCGAAAAGAGCAATTTCTTGAGCAGGAATACGGAAAAAACTTTTTACATCGCTGCTTTCCAAATTGCGGATAATTGCCGCGATAATAATGCTTCCCAAGTACGGAGGAACCATAATCCCATACATTTTTACAATGTCAGAGATAACTGAACCTATGCCCATGCAAAAAAGCAAAATACTAAAGGCTTTCATGAATCTTGGACCAGTTGTGTGCACTTCTAATTCATTTTCATCAGCAACAGTAGTATCACAGTTATCGTCAGCCGTAAATTCTTCTTTTATAGAGCGCCCTCTTAATTTATACTTGGCGATTAATCTACCAGCTACAGGACCACCAACTAAGCCGCCCATAATTAGACCAAAGGTGGACATAGTCATCGCCGTAGCTAAAGCGCCACGAACGCCGATTTCTTCCAGCATTGGTCCAAAAACTCCGGCACTGCCATGACCACCAACCAATGGCATGGACCCAGTACACAATCCCAAAAGAGCATTTTGCCCCAAAGCCTTTGTAATAGCAATGCTTAACACATTTTGCAGAACAATGAGAATTCCGCAAACAATGCCTAATCTAACTAATGCATTGCCACCAATACGCATATTCTTAATACTAGCTCCAAAACCAACGCTAGTAAAAAACATCGTCATAAAGAAAAATTGTAAAACCTTGTCAAAGGTAATCTCTACAATGCCCAAATGGAACAGAAAAAACTTTATAAATGCAAAAGTCAGTCCACCCACTACCGCTTCTGGAATGCAGAAATCCTTAAGGAAACGAACTCTATCTTTGACCCACACGCCAAAATAATAGCAAAGAGCTGCAATTGTACCTGCGAGCATAAAGTTTAAATGTAAATGAAGCATTTTTAGGAAAGCTCCTCATCATATAGAATGAACATACCTATTTATTTAGTATAATATAAGTATATACTATTATGCTTACAATTAATATCCCTAAATCAAGTACTTTTTTAAATTTATTATATAAATTTACTACATCATCTAAAAGACTTCTTGATTCCCTCCCATCTATTAAACATTTTTATACATCTCCACTATTCATAAACAAACTCAATTAAACTATCTTGAAAAGCTCTTGCAAAGTGCTATAATGACAGCAGATAGAGAAATTGAACAATTTATTAGGCATATATTCCGCGACCCCGTTTAGAGGCCCAGAATTATAATATATATTATCTGGAGGTGTCGTTTATGTTTAAGAAAGTATTAGTTCCTATTGATGGTAGTGATCATGCATGGCATGCCCTAAAGAAAGCTTCCGAGCTTTGCAAAAAGTTGGAATGTGAACTCGTGGTTTGCACAGTATTAAGTGTTTACCAAGAAATTTCTCCTGGTGCACCACTGGTAAGTGCTCTGCAAATGGAATTGCGAGAAGAACAACACAAGTTAGAACACAAATTTGATCAAGCTATCTCCCTGGCCAAGGAAAAACTAGCAGATTATCCCTTCCCTGTCGAATATGTACAAGCAGAAGGAGATGCCGCTGAAGAAATTCTTTGCTTGGCTAAGACTAAACATTGTGATGGTATTATCATCGGAAGCCGTGGTTTAGGAACTCTCAAGGGCTTCTTCTTAGGAAGTGTTAGTACCACAGTTGCCCAAGAAGCTGAAGTTCCAGTTCTAATCGTTAAATAAATATATTAAGAGCTACTAAGCATCTCGCCTAGTAGCTCTTTTAATTTAATCTTCGTTTACAACTTCTTTAACCTCAATGCCTGCGGGAATTCCACTTTCACAGGGCACATTAGTTTGGCAGAAGCCACAACCATAGCCATCAATATGGTAATTTTCTTTGATGTAAGGAATGGTCTTACCATGGGAATAAGCCTTACAATTTTTCTTCAAATGCCCATGTTCAAGAGTTAATGCATCCTCGCCAGGACAACGTTTTACACAAGCCAAGCAAGTTCCTTTAGCAAAATAGAGGCACCATTCATAACGATCTGTATAAGGTCTCTTATCAGCCTTTAACGGAGCTTTGATAATGATTGAACCCAAACGATGTGCAATGCCATGACGAGTAATCAGAGCATCATTAAAGCTAAAGGTACCAAGACCAGCGCAGTGTGCAATATGGCGCTCAGACCATTTGGAAGTAAAGGTTTGTACCTCGTTTTCCAAGCGAGTCCATTCCGGATGAAGAACCGGTGCCATAACTTCATAACCCATATCGGTCAAAGTTTTAATCATATATTTTCTGATGACATCGTTGATAGGTTCGCCAACAACTCTTGCTCTTGCCCAACGTTCACTGGGCATAAGCTCTAAATCGCGCATGGAAGCCTTGGTTGCTTCGGTTTGCGGAATGGACCAGCTAACGATGGTTAATTCTTCTGGTTTTGCATTACTTTCAGGAAATTGCATATTAAAGATTTCTGCAGGCATCCAATGAGTAGTACCACAGCCTCTTCTATCTTTGAATTGACGGAACATGGGATCAGCACCATTAGCAAAACCAACCAAGGGATGTCCCCACATTTTTTCGTCACCGAAAGCTTCGCCCATTCTGTTAGCAGGGGTAGTGTCAACAAAATCCTCTATAAGCTTTCTTATCTCAGCTTTAGTAATCATAGAAATTCTCCTTCTCCTAATGAAAATACATTTACGGGGTACTTGTATTGTATCAATAGCAAAGGTTCGTGTAAAGCAATCAAGCGAGAATAATGCAAATTTTCGAAAAAATATAGAGGTCAAAAGCGACTGCAGCCTTTGACCTCTTATATGCTTTATTCGAATAATACACTTTTTATTCCCACTAAGGAGTACTCCGAATTATAAATTATAAAACTCTTCTATTTCAGGATGCTTTGCGAGAAGATCGTCTTTGGGAATTAACTTCCAACCTTCATATTTAAATCTAGGAACTGTAATGCAAGCTACAAAAGTTCCATCTTCCGCACCTGGCAAATGCTTTGCACCGAAAACTGTGCCGGCAGGAATATGAACCAAAGGTTCTAAACCCATGCCTACACCCAAAAGCTGTTTACGAAGTTCCCCAGACGGGTACAAAAGCCATATTTCCAACGGTGTGCCTGCAGAGTGCACCCAATATTCGTCACAATCAATAATATGGAACTGAGAGCTTTCCTCTGGTCCTAGGTAGTAATAAATGCTACCAGATGCAGGACGCTCGCTAGAATTATCCTCATAATGACGCTCTAAATAGAAGCCATTTTCCTCGTGGGGAATCATTCTATATTGTCTAACTAAATCTTCAGCTCGCATTCTATTGCTCCTTATGCCAAAATCAAGTCCCTGGCTAAATTAATTCGGACTAGAATATCTATCGTAAGAATAACCCCTACCAAGTACGCTATGTACTTCGTTAATAATAATGAAAGCAGTAGGATCTATTTCTTTAATGATGCGTTTCATCTCACCAACCTTTTCGTAGGGCATGATGGAAAGAATTGGCTTAAATTCTATTTTTTTATAACCTGATTCACCAGTTAAAAGAGTAACACCCACGTCAAGATCGTCAATGAGTGCTCTACGTACCTTTTCGTAATCTTCAGAGAAGATAATGACTTGAATTTCTCCTGTACCATAAGTAACAACCTTACCTACAATAAATCCTGTAATGAACATTACAAGAATACCATAGAGAATTTCTGGCAAGGATTGATGAATTGCTTGCAATACGATTACGGATACATTGCAAATATTCATTACTAACTCAACAGAAGTTTTGAACTTTTTGTTGAGAGATATTGCAATGATATCAAGACCTCCAGAGGAAGCGCCGCTGTGAAGAGTTATACCTGTACCTATACCCAAAAGTGCGCCAGCCACAAAGGTACATAAAAGGTTATCCTTCGAAATGGAAACCAAGGGATATCTCAGGAAAAATTCCAGCATTACCGGAAAGATAAAGCTAACTGCAACTGTTTTGGCGATAAATGCTCTTCCTACTGCCCACCAACCAAAGCCCAAGAGAGCTACGTTAATAGCAAGTACAGCTGCAGAAAGAGGTATGCCAGTGATATTGCCAAGAATAACGGCTAAGCCTGTTACGCCTCCTGCAACAAAACCCTGTGGTATAATTACCAACCCAAAGGCGGCTGCACACATAGCAGTACCAACAAGCATTTCAATAAATGAAATGGCATGTCCTACCAATTTATTTTTTTCTTTATTCATAAAAAAGACCTACTTCTTCTTGTTTTGTTCTTTTTTAGCCTTAGTCACGCTTTGCTCCGCAAGGACTTTGGTCATAGTTTCACGTACAAGTTGACCATAAAGCTTAATACCTTCACTGCTAGGATGAATGCGATCTCCAACCAACAGATTGGGTTTGTCATGAACAAGATTGTACCAGTTTACAAGGTGAACATTAGGATGATAACCGCAAATGATATTACTTAAATATGCATTGTTAGTATCCTGCCAAGTGGTATCTGGGCAATAGAAATTAACCCAGAAAATATCACGATCAGGTCCAAGAACATCGAGCAGTTTATTGGTTAACTTTTCATATTGAGCATAGCCTGCGATGGGACCATTTGTTCCCAAATGAATGAGCACAACCTTGCCCAGTTTACCGCTAGCTTTAAGTTGTTCTGCAATTCTAACGCCTTCGCCAACATAACGAGATACTGCAGCATCAATATAACAGCCAGGCAGTTCCTTACGTAGAGCACTAGAAGCACCAAGCATAACAGAGTCACCAATGCAAACAACGCCCCGCAAATCTACCTGTCCTTTAGCAACATTAACAGCCTGCTCATGTGCAGCCTTTTCTGCAGCTGCATTTTCCGCAGCAAGCTTAGCAGCATTAGCTTTAAGCTGAGCCTCGAGCTCTGCTTTGACAACGTTCTCCTTGCCGTAGGAGCTCACAAAAGCCCAACCGCCAAAGCACATCAAAAAGATACTCAAAACCGCACAGCCACTAAAGGCAAGCTTTTTATAATCTTGCAAATCTGGCTTTGTAAAATATAACTCATTCTTCAAGAGTGCATCTGCCAATTTGTTGCTCCATACGGACAGAAGGCAAATCACAACCAGTTGTACATAAGCAGAACCAGGGAATCGACCCCAAGACATATGCCCAAAGAGATAGATTACAGGGTATTGCCACAGGAAAATGCCATAGGAATATTTTCCAAAGAACTTGCAAACAGGATTCTCTAGCTTTTCTCCCAAATTTGTTCCAGTTACAAGCCAAAGCATCACTCCAAAAAGCAAGGTCATAGCAAGCATGCCAAATCGATAAGTAAACCCAATTTGACCATCCATGAACACATAGCTTACAAGGGTAATAACTAGGAGCACAATAGCAAGGATATTGCCGTTAGTACTTAGCCTAAAAATGCGCCCGCTCTCCTTCTCGCCCATGAAAAGTCCTATGATTGCGCCAAAGAGCAACGCATACACCCTAGTATCAGTGCCATAGTACAAACGAGTTACATCAACCTCAGGATTATACATAATCGGCATCAAAGCCGCAGAAGCTATGGCAAGAACTCCCAAAAGTCCAAGCCCAAATTTTTGACCGAATTGCTTTTTCAAAAACCTATAAATTATATAGAGCAAAGGCCAAACAAAATAGTATTGTAGCTCAATGCCCAAGAACCACAAATGAGTAAAGGGCGAGCTATTGGTAATACGAGCAAAATAATCCGCATTTTGGTTAATTTGCCACCAGTTGTTATAGCCTAGGAAAACGGAAACGATTTCGTTAAAAATACCAGATACGCTTTTTGGTAGCAGGAAATAATATGCACCCAATGTAACGAAAACAGTTATGGCAAGTTCTGGATAAATACGCTTGATACGTTTCCAATAATACGAAAGCAGATTAAAGGAAGCTTGCGCAGAAGTTGTATAGGCAAGTAAAAAGCCTGTTAAAACAAAGAAAAGGGATACGCCCAAATATCCACCCTTAATAGTATCAGGGAACATATGGAAAAAGGTTACGCCGCCAATAGCCAACGTTCTAATTGCATCCAACCCTGAAAACTTCTTTTTAGGAGCTATATTCTCAATCTTATTTTCTTGCATTTTAAAATAAAAATCCCCTTATTTAAACGGTCGAAAAACGACCAATGAGTCTAGGAATAATAATCCACCATTATCAAAGTATAGCCTATTCTTGATTAGTTATCAAGGAAATTTTGTGCGTAAAAATTGGGAAATACTCCTTCTGGAGAGGCCAAAACTTGACAAAAATTAGATAAAAATGGTAACATAGGCGTAAGACTTCTTTCCAAGTTGACAAAATTTGCAAATTTTCCTCTATTTTTAGAGATTATTTGTAAAAATCCAAGATAAGGAAACCTGTTTTATGCATAAACACATGACAAAAATTCACATCATTGCCCTTAGTCTGACAATTGCTGTTATGGCTTGTATGGGATTTACTTCACCCCAGAAATCCGAAGCAGGCGATGCTCAAGCAAAAGTCACACAAAAGCAAGAAATCAAAAAGAATGTAACCAAAACCAAGCATAAAAAACAAGCTGAAGAAGAAGCTAAAAAAGCTGAGGAGGCCAAAAAGGCAGAAGAGGCCAAGAAAGCCGAAGAAGCCAAAAAGGCTGAGGAAGCCAGACTAGCCGAAGAAGCTAAGAAAACTCCAGACAAGAAAAAGTATGGTACCCCTAGCGGAAATCAAATCATGACGGATGGTCGTGTAGTCAATTTCCGTAGCATGGGTGTAATTTACATGCACGGTTATAGATACACCTATTATTCCAGCCGAGTGCTCTATCATCACAGAACTCCAGAATGGTATGCTTGCGATGATCATCTTTATCGTACGGCAGATGGTTATATAGTAGTTGCTTCTCGTGACCATGCGATTGGAGCCATTGTCCCCACTCCTTTTGGTAAAGGTAAGGTTTTAGATCGTTGCGTTCATAGTGGCAATATTGACATTTATGTTGATTTCTAATATTGCTTGTGAAAACCAAAACCTCAGGACGATAGTATCAATCCTTTGGATTGATTGCTATACATTACAAAAAATTTAAAATGTAGCAAAAAGAAAACTTCCTCTTACTCAACAAAGTAAGAGGAAGTTATTTTTGTTTATCGAGTTATTTCACTCCATTTATCCGTTACTACATCGTATTCGAGAATAGTACCAGATGCATCTACTTGGTAGGTACCTCTCGTTACAATATGATCAGGATGATGCTCAACTAGTTTAATTTCATGAACCTCAGCCAAAGGATTGCCAGTATGCATCATAGCAGCGCCCAGGAGTTTGTTGCGGTAGCTAGGATTGTCAATCATAAATCTATACAAAACATACATAGCAGCTTCGCTACTCATTTGAGGGAATTCTGCAACATTGATATATTCACCATCAATATCAACACCAGGAGTAGTGCCTTTTTTATTCCACTCAAGCTTAAGACCGGATTCCATGCGATGGTAAACATTAAGATTATAGTTAACATCATCAACCTTATTCATATTGATTTTACCACTGTTATCCAGTTTTTGAGTTACTTGACGCTTAACATTCAGCACGTAATTATTGCCATTGCGCTTGAGATCGCCAATCATCCAAGTCTTGGTTACACTTCCATCAAAACCGCTTTCCTCTCTAGCAATAACCTCGCCCCAGCTATTGGACGGATTATAAGCATTGTAAACATTCGCTTCTCTGATGAAAAATTCGTTACGCATGGTATGAGCATAGCTACCCTTGAGAATTTGGTCTATTTCGTACGCTTTAGCTTCAGCAAAACCTACAGAAGCAATACCCAAGCAGCTAACTGCCAGAAGTGCTCCAACAACCAACTTTTTAGATTTTTTTAAAAATGAAAATTTCATAACCCTGCATCCTTTTTCAAAAACTATTTTAGTACAAAACGTGTTTCTAAATTAGCAATTTTAAGAACATATTCTCCAGCCTGTAAACGTTCAGGAAGTTCGTATTCAATTTCATTTGAACTATTAGCTGAAACCTTCGCCTTTTTATCCATTTGCTTCTCGGAGATCAAAATTTGTTCGTCACCTTGTTTATAAAGCTTATAGGATAAGGGTATTTCCTGCTGATTTTTTAGCCCATTAGCAATACGTACATTCATTATCTTGCCATGGTAATCGAAAACCTCCATAGCAAGCTTTCCTTCTACAGGGCGTTTCAAATTATTGGCCTCAGCATTTGGATTAGGAACTGGAAGTCCTGGAAGTTTTTCACCCTTTTTGCATTGTGCACCAATATAGGTAAGAATTTCCTTGACGCCCAAACGTGTATCTTCGGAAAGCATTTGTTCGGAATCAAATCTGACTCGCTTATTTTCGAACTCAAAGGTATATGAGCTAGAACCTTTATCCAAAACCTTAAAAGGCGATTTAAAGGCTTTATCACTATTTCCCATTTTATGCTTATTGAAAATACCTTGGATATCGGATAATACGGCCTTTGGAACCTTGTATTCTTGAGCAACAGCGTCTAAACCATGCCAAGCCTTGCCACCAGTAACTATTAACGCATAATCCTTATCTAAAGATTTTACTGTAGTATAGCGATAACCACCACGCATGTCACCACCACTGCTATAGTAAAACTCTATTAGTGGTTTATCTATGGTACCAAAAGCCCAAAAGCTAACAGCCCAAATACCTATTCCACAAGCTAAAGCACCCAAAATAAGTGTCATCTTTTTCTTCATAGCCAACTCTCTTTGTTAAATCAAATCAGATAAAAATTGCCAAAAGAACGAGAATTACGCCGCAAACGCCTGAACCAAACATAGCATAGCGATTATTCTTTCTTACTTCACGTTTCAGTTCTTTGTCGCCATCAATACGATAGTCGTAGAACAGTGCTCCATCCTTACGCCAGAGCTTGCCATCTTTTTGGTAACCAATAATGGTAAATTCAGGAAGATTGTTATTCCATTTGAAAGCTTTATAGGTAATGCGAATATCACCAATATGAGAATTGCTAGCCTTCTTCACAAGCTGCATTGTTTCAAAAATGGAATCGTCAGATTTATCATGGAAACGATAATAGCTTTTGCCAAGATTTTTAAACTTGGCAGGAATCTTTTTAGATGGCAGATTCACAACATTTTTCAT
>JAKSOJ010000110.1 GCA_024405645.1 Phascolarctobacterium sp.
GAACTGAAGGATATAGAAATAATCAATTATGCAGGTAATGATATTCTTGTTAAGTCCGGCATTAAGGCTGGAGACAAGGTCGTTACCGCAGGACTTGCCAAATTAACCAAGGGTCAAGAGGTTAGATTGGAAAAAAGTGGTGAAAAATAATGAGTAGCGAGAAAAAATCTACAAACTTCGCTGCTTGGGCCATTGACCATAAAATTCTTGTCTATTTCTTCGCTTTCCTGACCTTAGTTATGGGTTTATTTTCCTTTAAAACCTTAGGTCGTAGTGAAGATCCAAGCTTTCCTGTTAAAGAAATGGTCATCAGCTCTGCCTGGCCTGGAGCAACAGCCCAAGAGGTTGAAGAGCATTTAACCAATACAATTGAAAAAGAAGTCCAGAATCTTCCGCAAATCGATAAGATTATCAGCTATTCTAGACCTGGCGTGTCCGTCATCAAAATCACCCTGAAGGACGAGGCTCCTACCAGCCAAGTTCGTCAACGCTGGTTAGAGCTACGCAATATGATTAATGATATCAAGGGCAGCTTGCCCACTGGTACCTATGGTCCCTATTATAATGACCGTTTTGATGATGTTTATGGCAATATCTACGCCTTGACTGGTAAGGATTTTTCCTACGAGGACAAGCGCAAATTTGCGGAAAAGATTCGCTTAAACTTTTTAGCCATTCCAGACGTTAAAAAGGTTGAACTAGTCGGTGTACAAGAAGAAAAAATCTTCATCGAAATGCAAACCGATAAGCTCGCCAAAATGAGTCTGGACATAGAAACTTTGGCAGCAGTTATCAAGGCACAAACGGGAATGAATCCCTCTGGCATGATTGAAACCGGTAAAACCGATACTTATATGAGAGTTACTGGGGCTCCCTCCCAGGTGGAAAATCTCAAATCTCTGCCCTTGAATGCCAATGGCAAGGTCTTCCGTCTGGGCGATATTGCCAATATTCGCCGCGCTTACGAGGACCCGCCCAGTTACATTATGTATTACAATGGTGAACCAACTGTTGCTATTGCCGTATCCATGGAGGACCGTGGCAACAATATTACCCTGGGAGAAAATTTAGAAAAGGAAATCAAACGCATTCAAAAAGATTTACCCTTGGGACTGGAACTGAACACAGTTGCTGACCAACCCAAGGTTGTAAAGGAATCCATCTCTGAATTCTCCGAATCCCTTTGGGAAGCAATCGTTATCGTTCTAGTAGCAAGCCTTTTCTCCTTAGGACGCAGAAGTGGTTATGTTATTTCCTGCTGCATTCCCCTCATTCTTTTGGGCTCCTTCTGTGGCATGTCACTTATGGGCATCGACTTACACAAGGTTTCCCTGGGTGCTCTAGTAGTTTCCTTGGGCATGCTCGTAGACGATGCTATTGTTGTAGTCGAGCTTATGGAAGTAAAAATGTCCGAGGGTCTAGACCGCAAGGAAGCAGCCTGCTATGCCTTTAAGAATTGTGCTCGTACCCTGCTTGCAGGTACAGTTATCACCTGTCTAGGCTTCATGCCCATCTATTTTTCCAACTCAACCTCCTCCGACTACGCAGGCTCCCTCTTCCCTGTTATTACCATTACCCTGCTTTTGAGTTGGGTTGTTAGCGCAACCCTGGCTCCCGTACTTGGCTACGAATGGATTCGTCCTACCGTAATCAAGGAAGAAAGCTATAACACTCCCTTCTATATTAAATTAAGACAAACCTTGCATTGGTCCCTTGCCCATCGTTATTTAGTAATGGGAATTACAGTCGCTATTTTCGTAATTTCCTGTGGCATGCTCAAATTCGTTAAGCAAGAATTCTTCCCTGCCAGTGTTCGTCCCGAGCTTCTTGTTGAACTGAATCTTCCTGAAGGCTCCGGTATTAAAACTACGGATAAAGCAGCAAGAAAATTAACCGAGCTAATTAAAGACGATAAGGATTTGGACCACATGACCACCTATGTTGGCAAAGGTGCTCCTCGTTTTGTTTTAGTTGCAACTCCCGAGCTCCCACGTAGCAATTATGCTCAGCTCGTAGTTGTAGCCAAGGATGTAGATGCTCGCATTCGTATGGAAAAGAAGATTAACAAATTGGCTGCAGAGCATCTGCCCGAAGCAATTGTTTATTCCCGTTCCATTCCTCTCGGCCCACCTGCTGCTTATCCCGTTATGATTCGCGTTAGCTCCTTTGATAGAGAGCTTGCCAAGGAATATGCAACCAAGGTTCGCGAAGAAATGGTTAAGCATCCAGATATCATCATGACTCGTTATGATTGGTATGAAAAATCCAACGCTGTTAAACTAATCGTTGACAATGACAAGCTCTTGCAAATGGGCATTACCCGTAAGCATGTAGCAAGTGCCCTTCAAGCCCAGGTTAGTGGTTATACCATTGCCACCTACCTTGAAGGAGACCAAGAAATTGACATGGTTTTCCGCCTTGACCCCAACGAGAGAAAAACCATTAATCAACTGGAAACCATCTCCATTCCTACAAGTCTTGGAGCAGTTCCCCTCTCCCAAGTAGCGCGCATTGAATATGTTGCCGAGGATAACCTTATCTGGAGACGTAATTTAAAACCAACTATTACAGTTAATGGTGCAATCAAGGACGGAGTTACCGGCAACGATGTTACCAAGGCTGTTTATAACAATCTTGCAGATTTACGCAAAAATCTTCCTGCAGGAGTTACCATTGAGGTTGGAGGATCCTTGGAGGATTCCACCAAAACTTTAAAGAATCTTGCTAAACCCATTCCTATGATGCTCCTCTTGATAGTCATCATCGTTATGCTCGAATTGCAGGATTTGCGCAAATTACTTGTTATTCTCCTTACTGCTCCTTTAGGACTGATTGGGGTAATTTTAGGGCTCCTGCTCTTCAACAGCACTCTTGGCTTTATGGCTGAGCTTGGTGTTCTTGCCCTATCAGGTACCATTATTCGTAACTCCATGGTTCTTGTGGACCAAATCAAGCAACACGAAGAGCGAGGTATGAAGCCTGTGGATGCTCTTGTGGAAAGCTCCATCGTGCGTTTCCGTCCCATCATGCTTGCTGCATTTACCACAGTACTCGGCCTGATTCCCATGTTCTTCAGCCGTTTTTGGAATGCTATGGCCGTAGCGATTTCCTGTGGACTCACGGGCGCAACCCTGCTCACCCTCATAGTACTTCCTGTAATGTATGCGCTGATATTTAAAATTAAAGAGTAAATATAAAAAAAATTGGTGCTAAGCGCAGCACCAATTTTTTATTGCTAAATTCATGATTTAATTTTAATTTACTGATTACAGTTTCTTCCTCACTGAGCCACATTCAGCGCAGAACCTTTGGCTACCCGTAAATTTTGCCCCGCAATCAACGCAAAAGCTAGCCCATTTACCATCAGCCTGGTCAGCAACCTTTTGGACTTTAACAGGATTTTGGGGCATATTAGTCATCATCCCCATCATTCCCATCGCAAAGCCAGGAGCTTCTTCTGTAACCTCAAGATCAACGCTATAATTTAGGGACTCGCTTATGAGTTGCTTTAAATCCCCAAACATATCACCAGCATGCGCAGGATATTGCATGTCACTACCAAGGATAATTTTCGTACCATCCTCAAAGGTAAATTTATCACTGGTGGAAGGAGCATCGTGCATGAATATATTGCTTTTAGGCAAATTCGTCCAACTGATAACATTATATCGCTCGCAAACAGCAGTAAGCTTTTCCAAAAGTTCGTCAGCATAATATCTCTTGTGCGTTATTGGTTCACTGTGAAAAGTTCTTCCTGCGGTATGGACCTTACATCTGCCATCACTAGTGTAAGCAATCTCTGTTAATGAATAACCACCTAGCATGCCACCATGTTCGCTAGAATAATAAGCAATTAATTTCATAAACGCACCTCATTAAACAATTTCCGATAGGTATGATTTACCCTTGCAACACATATATTTACTATCACCTTAATTATAGCATATTTACTCTTGTTCCATACCATACTGATACAGATCTTTTTGTTATTTCTCTCTGCTCTTGAAATATTTTAAAAACGCAGTAGCAGCAGGACTCATCTGCCTATTCTTGTTCCAGTAAAAGGTCTGCTCAAAATTTAGCTTAGGATCCATAATTTGCTTGCGAATCATATTGTTCGGTACAGGATCCTCTTCCATTGCTGCAACAACCCCAATAATGGGCAATGCATTTGCCAAGTTGATGCAACTATTAGCAGTATTAGTTAAATATTGAATCTTTATCTTCACCTTATGCTCCTTACAAACCTGAGTAAAGGTTCTAAAATGCATATCATTACCGCAAACAGGCAGGTTATGCAAATGAGTTGGCAAAAGGAAGGCTTCATCTCCCCACGGAACAGGCGTATCCTCGCGATAGATAGCGTAGAAGTTCTCCCTGCCCAAGCTTATTCTCGAAAACTCTGGATAAAAAGGAACAGCAGCATTAGTAAAAGCAAAATCTATTTCCCCGTTGCGAAGTCTCTCGATTTGAGAGTCGGTAACAATTTCACTATACTTATAAATAATTTCGGGATTAAGCTTCACAAAGGGAATGATGTATTTTTCAAGATAGTAACGACTACGACTATGGGAAGCACCAAAGCTTATTGTTCCAGCAATGCTTCGTCCAAACTTCTGCATATCAAGAGCAAGCTCATCCTCAAGTTGACAAATCGCTTTCGCCTTTTGCAAAAAATTAACGCCTGCAGGAGTCAATTCTAATTGCTTTTTTCCCTGCTGTACCTTGAGCAGCTTTACCCCATAGCTTTGCTCTAGCTTTTTAACCTGAGCACTTAAAGCAGTTTGCACAGTGTTAAGTTCCTGGGCAGCCTTTGTTATATTACCAGCTTCTGCAATCGCACAAAAATTACGATAAAATTCAAAATCCATATTAGAAGTCTCCTTATAGCATGTAGAGATTCAAATCAACGCCAAACGTAAACATCTCACTTTTTATGAGATGTTATCTCAATTTATACTATTTTACTACTTTTT
>JAKSOJ010000111.1 GCA_024405645.1 Phascolarctobacterium sp.
AAAGTCAAGGAGCATATTTTTATATTAGATTAAAACCGCTTGTAAAAAATATTAGCCAAAGAAAGAACGAACGCCAGACTTAGCAGGTACTTCTTTAGAGATTTCTACTTTGGAAGGAGCATACAGCAAAAGGTCGTCGTTGATACGAGAGATTTGCGCACCAACAATGTAACCAACACCATTCAAATAGTCGAAAATGCGATTGCGCAGAGCATCGTCCACAGCGTCAAAGGACACCATGATTGCGTTGCCAGACATTAAAGAGTCTGCATACTCGCGAACATCGGAGAAAGATTTGGGTGTACGAACAAGAATATTCAGATGACCAGCCTTGAGCATACGAGGACGGTCAAAACGATCTTCTTCAATTTCCTCCTCGGTGAAGAATTTCAGAGCAGAATTTTTCAGATCCATTGGTATAGCCTCCAAACTAACAAGCGATTATAATTCTAGTGACAATTCACAACATATTACACTATATGTAGTAGTATAACAAAAGAAATCACCTTTGTCAAAACTAAAAAACGCCAAAAAATCGCTTTTTCACCGCATTAAGCCTCCGTTTTTCTTGACGGGAAATAATTTTCTTTTCTAATTTTCAATATATTGTGTAAAGCAAAAGCGGACACAACTATATATAGTCGTATCCGCTGATTTTCCGTATTTAAATTTCACGAAAAAATTTTTTAAAATTTTTAAATTTGTCCATTTTTCATGCGACCACGAACCTTGCCGCGTTCAATACGGTCAAGAATTTTCTTGCGCATACGAATGGATTTCGGAGTAACTTCAACAAGTTCGTCATCGTTGATATGTTCGAGAGCTTGTTCCAGGCTGAAGGTTCTAGGCGGAACCAAACGAATTGCTTCGTCAGAGCCAGAAGCACGCATGTTGGATACGTGTTTTTTCTTGCAAGGGTTAACGTCCATATCATCGTCACGAGTGTTTTCGCCAATTAATTGACCTTCGTAAACCTTTTCGCCAGGGATGCAGAACATTACGCCACGTTCTTGAGCATTGTTGATACCATAGGAAGTAGTTTCACCTGCTTCGAAAGCAACAAGGCTGCCACGAGTACGACCAGGGATTTCGCCCTTGTAATCTTCATAGCCAGCGAATACATGGTTCATGATACCATTGCCTTTAGTATCGGTAAGGAATTGGTTACGGAAACCGATAAGTCCGCGAGCAGGAATCTTGAATTCCATACGGAGATAGCCAGCCATTTCGTGCATGTTTTGCAGTTCTGCTTTACGCAGACCAAGTGCTTCCATAACTGCGCCCATGAAATCTTGGGGAACGTCGATGGTGAGTGCTTCCATAGGTTCGAGCAAAGTGCCAGTAGCAGGATCTTCGTGCATGATTACTTTCGGTTTGCCTACTTGTAATTCGTAGCCTTCACGACGCATGGTTTCGATAAGGATGGACAGATGCAGTTCGCCACGACCAGAAACCTTGAATGCTTCGGTAGTATCGGTTTCTTCAACGCGCATGGATACGTTGGTTTTTACTTCTTTGAAGAGACGGTCACGTAAATGACGGCTAGTTACGAATTGACCTTCACGACCTGCAAAGGGAGAATCGTTTACGGAGAATACCATGGACAAGGTAGGTTCGTCGATTTTAATACCAGCAAGAGCTTCAGGCATTTCTGCATCAGCGATGGTATCGCCAATCTTAACGTCTTGTAAGCCAATGATAGCAACGATATCGCCAGCAGAAGCTTCTTCTGCTTCCATACGTTTCAAGCCTTGATAGGTGTAAAGACGGCCAATTTTAGCCTTATATTGTGAACCTTCGGAGCAAATGGTTACGTTTTCGCCATTGTGCAGAGTACCACGAACGATACGACCTACAACAATACGACCTACATAATCATCGTAGTCCAAAGTGTTTGCAAGCATTTGTACAGGAGCTTCAACATCAACCTCAGGAGCAGGAATGGTGTCCATGATAACCTTGAAGAGAGGTTCCAGGTTATCGGATTCTTCGTCCATGGAAAGCTTAGCAATGCCGTTACGTGCGGAAGCTAAAACTACCGGGAATTCCAATTGGCTATCGTCTGCTTCCAATTCGATGAAGAGGTCGAGAACTTCGTCGATTACTTCGTCAACGCGTTGGTCAGGACGGTCAATTTTGTTGATAACAACGATGGGTTTCAGATGTTGTTCCAAAGCTTTACGCAATACGTATTTGGTTTGGGGCATAGGGCCTTCATATGCATCTACGAGCAGAAGAACGCCATCAACCATGGTCAAAACGCGTTCTACTTCACCACCGAAATCAGCATGGCCCGGGGTATCAAGGATGTTGATTTTGGTATTGCCGTGCATAACTGCGGTGTTCTTGGAAAGGATGGTAATGCCACGTTCACGTTCCAAATCGTTGGAGTCCATAACGCGTTCTTCAACGTGTTCGTTAGCGCGGAAAATACCACTTTGTTTAAGCATGGCATCTACCAGAGTGGTCTTGCCATGATCGACATGGGCAATGATTGCAATATTGCGCAAATCTTGTCTAATCATTATAAAAATTCTCTCCTTTTAAAAACAAATAGGTTAAGAAAAACTATCTATAAAATTTACATTTAACTTAAATATTATATTCCTATGCAAGATTTATGTCAATAAAAAGCAGGTCAAAAACTCAATTCATAAAGAAAAAAGAGCCCACATTCACTGCAAAACAGAGAATGTAGGCTCAAATGAGGGGTCAATTGGAAATCAAATTATTTTACAACACTTGGTAACCAAGTAGCAAGTTCGGGGAACAAGCAGAGAATGAAAATTTCAACAGCAATTGCACCAGCGAAAGGCATTACACCTTTAACAATATCGGTCATTTTGCTGTCAGGGCTGATACCTTGCAATACGAACAGGTTCATACCTACAGGAGGAGTAATCAGCGCCATTTCCAGGTTCAAAGCCATTACAACGTTGAACCAAATAGGATCAAAGCCAACACTGGTAATCAACGGGAACAGAATCGGCAAAGTAATAAAGATAATGGATACAGATTCCAAAATAGTACCAAGGAAGAGCAACAGAACGTTGATTACCAAGAATACTACCCATTTAGAATTGGTCATACCAATTACAGCCTCAGTCAAAGCTTGAGGAGCGTTCAGTACGGTAAGAACGAAACCAAACAGGTTAGCACCAATCATGATTGCAAAAATCATACAGGTGGTTTTGATAGTATCCATGAGGATTTTCGGAAGATTGCTAAGCTTTAAGGTACGATATACAAGCATGGTAATAATCAAGCTGTAAATAGTACCAATGGAAGCTGCTTCGGTAGGAGTAAAGATACCAGTATAGATACCACCTACTACCAATACAGGCAGGAGCAAGCCCCAGAAAGCCTTGCGCAGTTCTGCCATACGTTCGCTCATAGGAGCAGCTGCTTCACGTTCAAGATGACTGCAGCGTACAACCATGATGATAATGAACATGATTGTTAACAGAGCACCAGGAACAACGCCGGACATGAACAACTTACCTACGGATTCGTCGGTAATAGCACTGTACAGAATCATAGGAATGGAAGGCGGAATCAAAATACCAAGAGTACCGCCTGCAGCTACAGAACCAAGTACGATAGGACGATCATAGCCACGTTTGAGCATTTCCGGAATTGCAATTGCACCAATGGTAACAGCGCAAGCAACGGAAGAACCAGTAATAGCTGCAAAAATCGCACATGCGATAATGGTCGCAATACCTAAACCACCAGGCAAATGACGCAGCCATTTATTTGCTAATTCAAACAGGTTACTGCCTACCTTGCCTTCGAGAAGAATTTGGCTCATCAGGATATACAGAGGTACAGCAGTCAATACAAAGTCGTCGATTGATTGATAGCCAATCAAAGGAACTTGAGTTAAAGCTTCGCTAGTACCACCCATGAAGGCGAAAATACCAGCTACACCGCCCATGCCCAAGGAAAAGGCTACGGGCAAACCGATAAGCAGAAGGGTAAATAACAGAATTGTAAATCCAGCAACCATTATTTTGCCACCTCCTCATCAGATCTAGCGCAACCACTAGCATTGTACAGGAAATCGTATAGGGTGTGCAGGAAAAGGATACCCATACCAACTGGCATAGAAAGTTGAGGAATCCACAAGGGAGTGCCCAATGTAGAAGCTGCACAGTTGTTCAGCACGAAGGATTGTTGAACCATTTCCGCACCTTTAACAAAGAAAATAAAGCTATAAACAGCACCAATAAAGGTGGTGATAATTGCAAGATAAGAACATTGAGTTTTGGAAAGTTTGGACAATAAAATATCTACATGAATGTGTTTTTTGGCACCATAGGTTACACCCATGCCCAAAAAGCCAGCAATAGTTACACAATAGGTGGAAAGCTCCATTACCCATTCTGTGGGAGTATTAAAAAGACCACGTACTACAACTTCGTAGGAAATCATAATACCGCAGCAGAAGATTAAAAATCCAGCAAAGCAACCAGCAAGATAAGTAATTTTATCCAGCACTGCTTTAAAGGAAGCTAAAAAATTTCTCACTTTGACCTCTTATTTCTACTTAAAAAATGTAGGGGCCGAAATTAATCGACCCACTACAAAAACTACATATTAAATCAGCAATAATTATTTGGTGCAGATTTCGATAAGTTTTTTACCGGTTTCGCCGTTTTCTTTAACGAACATATCCCAAACAGGTTTGGTAGCTGCTTGCCAAGTTTTGATATCAGCATCGGTCAGGTTGTAGATTTCGCAACCTTTTTCTTGCATTTGTTTGGTAGCTTTCATATCAGCATCTTTAGCTTGTTTACGGATATCAGCTTGAACTTCTTTAGCAGCTTCGGTCAGAGCTTTTTGTTGATTTGCGCTCAATTTTTGGAAGGATTTTTCGTTCATAGCAACGATGAATTCCGGAGAAGCATTGTTGGTGATGGTCAGGTATTTATGTACTTCGTACATTTTACGAGACATCATAGCAGGAGTACC
>JAKSOJ010000112.1 GCA_024405645.1 Phascolarctobacterium sp.
TTTTTCCCAAAACCAGGTTGGGTTGAGCATGATGCTAACGAAATTTGGGCAAATCAAATGGGCCTCATGTTTGAATGCATGGAAAAAATTCATGTAGGTTTTGATGATGTTGCTGGTATTGGCATTACTAATCAACGTGAAACAACTGTTGTTTGGGAAAAGGCTACTGGACGCCCAATCTATAAAGCTATTGTTTGGCAATGTCGTCGTACTGCAGAATATTGCGACGAACTCAAGGCTCAAGGTTTAGCAGATATGTTCCATGATAAAACTGGTTTGGTTTTGGATGCTTATTTCTCCGGCACTAAATTAAAATGGATTTTGGACAACGTTGAAGGTGCTCGTGAAAGAGCGGAGAAGGGTGAACTGCTTTTTGGCACCATTGATACTTGGATTATTTGGAAATTAACTGGCGGAGATGTTCATGTAACCGATTATTCTAACGCATCTCGTACCTTGTTATATAATATTCACGATTTAAAATGGGATGAAGAAATTCTTAAAACTTTAAATATTCCTGCTAAGATGCTTCCTGAAGTAAAGCCTTCTAGCTGCATTTATGGTATGACTGACGCCAAAATCTTTGGTGCGCAAGTTCCCATCGCAGGTGCTGCTGGCGATCAACAATGTGCACTCTTTGGCCAAACTTGTTTTGCACCTGGCGAAGCTAAAAATACCTACGGTACAGGTGGCTTTATGCTTATGAATACTGGCGATAAGCCCGTTAATTCTAAGCATGGTCTAGTTACCACTATCGCTTGGGGTGTGGATGGCAAGGTTGAATATGCTTTAGAAGGTTCTATTTTCATCGCAGGTGCTGCTGTTCAATGGCTGCGTGACCAACTTGGCTTGGTTAAAAATGCTGCTGAATCCGAAGCAATGGCAACTGCTGTTCCTGATACTAATGGCTGTTACATGGTCCCTGCATTTGTTGGCTTAGGTGCACCTTATTGGAACCAATATGCTCGTGGTTGTATTGTTGGCCTTACTCGTGGCGTTAACGCTAACCATATTGTACGTGCAACTTTGGAAGCGATTGCTTATCAAGTAAGTGATGTTTTGGAGGCTATGGAAGAGGACTCTGGTATTACTCTCAGCGGTTTGCGTGTAGATGGTGGTGCTTGTGCTAATAACTTCATGATGCAATTCCAGGCTGATATTATGGATACCAAGGTACAAAGACCATGCTGTATCGAAACTACTGCAATTGGTGCTGCATATCTTGCAGGATTGGCAGTTGGCTATTGGAAGAGCAAAGAAGAAATTCTTACCAACCATCATATTGAAAGTGAATTTATTCCCAATATGACCGAGGAGAAGAGGGCTGCATTGCTCGAAGGATGGCATAATGCGGTGAATGCTTCCTGCGTAAGAATTTAATTCTATTTTTTGAAAATAAAAGGGTATTAAAATGGCATTCTCATGGTTTTGTTGAGAGTGCCATTTTTATTGCTTTTATATGGTTGTTTTTACATACAATTGTTGCTGTTTTTAGCGAAACTGACTGAGTAGTCAGTTAATTAGAAAAACTTAGAAATACAACGTATAATGGAGAAAAAAGGCCTTATTTTGATTACACGCGACTTGATTTTTAGTGTATGATAACTTATAATTGTAGTATTCTGAAACTGGGTCAGTGTTTATTTGGTGTGCCCCAAATTTTATCAGGGCTACTTTTATTAGATTATACATTATGATTCCGTAGGAGCTTAAGGTGCATTAATAGGTGCCGAAAGCTCTTCATCATTTATGATAGTTTCTAGTGATTAAGGAGGATTAAGATATGATGAGCTTTATTCGTTCTCGTCGTGCTAAAGCGGTTTTGGCTACTGCTGCAATTGCAACAATGCTTTTTGTTGTTAGCGGTTGTGGACAAAAACAACAACAGGCTCCGCAAGGTGCGCAAGCTACTCTTGTTAAATCTATGAAGGTTATCAAAAGAGATACCCCGCTTGTATATGAATATACAGGCTTTATTGAGGCTAATAGAGAAATGGAGCTGAGGGCTCAGGTCTCTGGTCAAATCAAAGCTAAATATTTTAAGGGAGGAGACAGCGTTAAAGCTGGTCAGGTACTGTATTCTATCGATCCGCGTACTTACGAAGCTAATTTGCTAAACGCTAAAGCTGCTTACAACATGGCTGAAGCTGATGCAGAGCGCTATACTATTCTGTATAACCAAAATGCTATTTCCAAACAAACCTTGGATAAGGCGTTGACTCAAAGAGATCAAACTAAGGCTGCTTTCATTAATGCTCAAGTAGCTATGAGCGAAACTCAAGTTACTGCTCCCTTTGATGGTCGAGTTGATACAGCTTCTTTGGAAGTTGGTAACTTTGTAACTCAAGGTCAAACTGTCCTGACTAAGATTAGCGATACTACTCCAGTTAACTCCAAATTTAGTGTTGCTGAACCAGAATATCTTAAACTTTCTAAAGGAAATACTGGCAATACTGCTTTAGACAACCTGAAATTAGTGCTTTCTGATGGTAGCGTTTATGAACATACTGGCCGTGTAATTGAAGTTAACCGTGGCATTAGCAACAATACTGGTACTGTTACTGTTAAGGCTCAATTCGATAATCCTAATCGTCGCTTGTTACCTGGCATGTTTGCTCACGTTAGAGCAGAGGGCGGCATTAAGAAAGATGCAATTCTTATTCCCCAACGTGCTATTGTAGAGATGCTATATAAGAAATTTGTTTTCGTTGTTGGCGAAGATAAAAAGGTTAAGATGACAGAGGTTACTACTGGTCAAGCTGTTGACCGTCTGCTTGTTTGCGAAAGTGGTCTGAAGGGTGATGAAACAATTGTTGTTGAAGGTACCGGTAAGATTCGTAATGATGCGCAAGTTAAGGACGTTCTTGTAACCGAAAAAGATTTGGATACTAAGGACGTAGCAGCTGACAAGCAAGAAAAAAAATAGGAGGTAAGCTAAATGGCTAAATTTTTTATTGACCGTCCGGTCTTCGCCATGGTTTTGGCTATCCTCATTACCTTGATGGGTACTATTGCCGGTTTCAGCTTGCCTATTGCTCAATATCCTGACATTACCAAACCGCGTATTGCCGTAAATACTATGTATGTAGGTGCATCCTCGGACGTAGTAGAAGAAGCAGTAGCACAAGCTATTGAACAGAAGGTAAACGGTGTAGAAAATATGTTGGATATGAAATCCATATCTACATCTTCTGGCCAATATAAACTGAATGTTCAATTTAACCTGGGCAAGAATGCTGATATCGCTTCTGTAGAAGTTCAAAACCGTGTATCCCAAGCAAACTCCAGTTTACCCTCTGAGGTAACTGGCTATGGTATTACTACATCTAAAGAATCAGCCGAAACTATTATGTATTTCGGTTTGTATTCTCCTAATAATACATATGATGGCATGTTCTTGAGAACTTATGCCGATGCAAACTTCATTGATGCCGTAAAGCGTGTTAAAGGCGTATCTAAAGTAGACGAATATGGTCCTGAATATTCTATGCGCTTATGGTTAAATCCTGAAAAAATGGCTACTTTGGGCATTAGTGTTGATGATGTATCCAATGCTATTAGAGCTCAAAACGTACAAGCAGCTGTAGGCTCTGTAGGTAATCGTCCTACTGCAGAAATGCAAGAAACTGCTTTCTCTGCAACTGCTAAAGGACGTTTAAGCACTCCTGAAGAATTTGGTAACGTTATTATCCGTAATGTGAACGGCGAAGTTACCAAGCTTAGAGACATCGCAGAAATTAGTCGTGGTCCTCGTAATGATATGATTGTTTCCCGCTTAAATGGTGGTGACTCTGTAGTATTCCCTGTTTCCTTGACCTCTGATGCTAACGCTATTGAAACTGTTAAAAAGATTCGTGAGGTATTAAAGGAAGCTGAATCTCGTTTCCCTGATGATATTAAACTGGTAGTTATCCAAGATAATACCGAATTCATTACCGAATCTTTGGAAAAGGTAGCACATACTTTCTTCGAAGCTTTGGTGTTGGTAATTCTAGTAGTATTTGTTTTCTTGGGTAGCTGGCGTGCAACCCTTATTCCTATTTTGGCTGTACCTGTATCCCTTATTGGTACTTTTGGTGCTTTCGTTGCTTTAGGCTTTACTATTAATACTCTTACCGCCTTCGCCTTGATTCTGGCGATTGGTCTGGTAGTCGATGATGCTATCGTAGTAGTAGAGGCTGTAGAACATCATATCGAAGAAAATGGTTTGTCTCCTAAAGAAGCAACCTATCGTGCAATGCAAGAGGTATCTGGTCCTGTAGTTGCTATTGCTTGCGTACTATCCGCCGTATTCGTGCCTGTAGCATTTACTGGTGGTACTGTAGGTGAATTGTATAAGCAATTCGCACTGACTGTATCTGTTTCCATGATGTTGTCTGCGATTGTAGCACTGTCCTTGACACCTGCTTTGTGTACTATTTTGTTAAAACCTAGAACTCCGGATGATTTGAAGGGACCTGTTGCTAAAATTGTAAACGGCTTTAATAACTGGTATGCTAAGGTTTTGGAAAAATATACTAAAAATGTTGCAAGATGTATTCGTCGTTCCAAGTTAGTAATGTGCCTCCTCGTTATTATGTGTGTCTGCATTGGTTTCCTGGCAAAGATTACTCCCTCTGGCTTCGTTCCTAACGAAGACCAAGGTATGTGTGCAGTTTCCTTTAATATGCCTGAAGGTGCTTCCTCCAACCGTACTTTGATGGCGATGAAGGAACTGTCCGCTAAGATTAACCAATTGCCCGGTGTTGCATATTGTATGGAAGTTTCTGGCGTAGATATTCTGTCCGATGCTCAAAAGGCTTCTGCAGGCTTGATTGTAGTTTCTATGAAGCCATATACTGAACGTAATAACTCTATCCAAGATATTATTCCTGCAATTTGGGGTATGGGCGCGCAAGTTGCCGATGCGAACGTTATGGCGTTCCAACCGGCTCCATTACCTGGTGCTTCTATGACCGGTACCTTAG
>JAKSOJ010000113.1 GCA_024405645.1 Phascolarctobacterium sp.
TGGATGAAATGTTCAAAATCCATTGGGTTTATGACGATTGGGATAAGAACGGAGAAACCTTTGGGGGAATATTTGAAGCCTATGGCTATGGTGTTATGCCCTATATGAATGGCAGCACAACTCGTTTGTCAACTGTTAAAGCCCATCAATGGTGGGGTCAACTTGGCGATAGCTACGGCGTAGTTTCTGGACTTGTTATTGATCGTAGAACTAAGTCTGGTTATGTATATCTTGCTAATGGGCAAGCAATGAATTGGTCCGATGCTCGTAGTCGTGGTAAATTCTCCAAACATATTATTTGGCAAGAGAATATTAACGATGCAGTATGCAGAAATCTTTTTAAGGATTAAAGATGAAAAACGGTATTTCAATTTACTTTGGTTTAGATAATACATTAGAAGAGAATATTGAATTGATCAAAAGGGCACATGCCTTGGGCATTAGAAAGATTTTTACTTCTTTGCAAATTCCTGAAACAGATGATTCTAGGCTTAAGCCGGAACTGACAACTGTCTTGGAACTGACAAAAAGTATGAATATGGAAGTAGTTGCCGATGTCAATGCTCTGCTCTTGAGAGACACTCCCAACCTTGCAGGTTTAGGTATTCAAAGGTTGCGCCTGGATGATGGTTATAATGCTCAACAGATTACTAGCTTTAGTCGTAGGTTTCCTATTTGCTTGAATGCTTCCACTTTGGATGGCATTGCTTTAAATAAATTGGCAAAATTGGAAATGAACTTTGATAATACAGAGGCGATTTTCAATTTTTATCCTCATCCCTATACAGGTCAAACTGCAGAATTAGTTTACGAACGTACAAAACTTTTGCAAGCGTTTGGAATTAAGGTTAGTGCTTTTGTGCCTAGCGAAAATCGTAAGCGTGGTCCTATTTACAAAGGTTTGCCAACCATTGAAGCGTCTCGCAATTTACCTGTGCAACAGGCTGCATTTCAACTAGCTGCCATGGGCTTGGATGGTATTTTTATTGGGGATTCTTTACCAAGTGACGAAGAAATTCAAGTTTTGGCAAAGTTGAATGTTCCTAGTGTATTGGAGCTTCCTTGTGAAAGTTTGGAAGATAATATTGGTTTACAGGACATGGTTTTCACTGTGCGACCAGACATTTCTCCTTGCTTGATTCGTACTATGGAAGCAAGAAAGACTTTGGGACATCAAATTATTTCGGCTAAGGAAAGTATGCCAATCACTCGCGGTAGTATTGTGTTAGATAATGATGGCTATGGACGCTACAAAGGCGAAATAGGCATTTCCAAGGTTAATCTGCCTCCTGATAGTAAAGTAAATGTTATAGGGCAAATCAAAGCTTCTGAAAGTTATCTTTTGGATTGCCTCTGGCCGGGAACAAGATTCAAATTGGTGAAGTTATGAGTAATGATGCATTTGAAAAATTGCGAGATGATGTTGTAAAGCATTTAATCGAGAACAATATTAGCATCACATGTATGGAAAGCTGCACTTCCGGGTTAGTTGCTTCTATGCTTACAGATACAGCAGGAGCTTCTGCCATTTTCCGTGGCTCATTAGTAACTTATGCTAATGCAACGAAAATTGCTGCTGGAGTGGATGCTAAGGTAATAGAACAATTTGGCGTTTATTCTGAGGAAACTGCTAGAGAAATGGCGCAGGTAGTTCAAAAGCTCTACCAAACGGATGTCGCTTTGGGGGTAACAGGTTCCACTGGTAATGTGGATCCCAATAATCCTGACAGTGTTATTGGGCAAGTGCATTATGCTATTCTTATCAAGGGAAGAATGAATTCCTTTACTTATAAACCGGATGTATCTGCTCTTAATCGCAAAGAAATTAAGCAGCTTTATGCCGAAGAGATTTTTAGATCTTTATATGCATTGTTGCATTTAGATTGACAAAGTTAATATTCTGACGCGAAAATAACATATTTGAAATTTAAAATATAATTGCAAGAGAAAATATTATAATACTAAGAAGGGAAGAAATGCATATGAGAAACAAGAAAATATCAATGGTTATGTCTGCAATTGTAGCTGTGTTTTTCTCCTTGATGTTATATTTGACTCCGGCTCATGCTAAAGATGTGGATATTTGGGCTGATAGCAATTATGATTTTAAAAATGTTAAAGCCTTTAGTGTGACTCCTGTGGAGTTCGAAGTGAATAAGCATGTTAGAACTGATGAGTTGAGTGAACGCAAGGTAAATGATTATAATAAAAGCGCAGTGCTTATGGCTGGTTACGATGTACTTAACAAAGGTGATAAATTGACTGAGAATGCCTTAACATTGAGTGCCAATATCGAACTGTGGGATACTTCCGAAATTTGGAACGAACCCTACACATCTTGGGAAACAAGATATCACACTCGCGTTTATAGGGATAGGGATGGCAAAGAATATTACGAAACTATCCCTTATGAGGTGCCTGTTTATCATCCTGGTTATTACACTTATTATTCCATCGTACAGGTTTCTTATGAAGCTCGCGATTTGAATGGTAATGTGGTTTACATACATAAGGAAATGCGTAATCGTAGTGCTTTAAATGCGCATTATGAAATGTATGAACGCATTACTAAAGACTTTTTCAGCAAATTCAAGAATCATGTTAAGGATTTGAAGAAAGCGGAAGAAAAAGCCAAGAAGGAAGAAGCTAAGGCTAAAAAGGCAGCAGAGAAAGCTGCCCAAAAGGCTGAAAATAAAAAAGCTAGTGCGGAAGAGTAAAATACTGCATATGCTTTGAATTGAGGAGATGTCATGGGATTTTTCGATAAATTTACCAAAAAAGAAATTAAAATTTATAGCCCGATGCAGGGTAAGGCTGTTGCTATTGAGAATGTGCCCGATGAAACCTTTGCTACAAAGGTTATGGGTGATGGTGTGGCAGTGCTTCCATCCGACCCCTACGTTCGCGCTCCTGAGGATGGGACAGTTTCATTTGTTGCTGAAACCAAGCACGCTTTTGGGCTTTCGACAAAATCTGGGTTAGAATTGTTGATTCATATTGGAATTGACACAGTCAAACTTGATGGTCAAGGCTTTGAACTTTTGGTTAGTGAAGAGCAAGAGGTTAAGGCAGGAGATCCGATTATCAAAATGAATCTGGAATATTTAGGCGCTAATGCTCCTAGTATCATTTCTCCTGTTATTTGCACAGAATTGGACGATGAAGATGTTTTAAAACCAGTTGCTAAGGGTAATGTTGGCTTTAAAGATGTATTGTTTATCGTAGAAAAGAAATAATTGAATTTCGCGGGCGGCAGTATGTCGCCCTATTTTTGAAATATGCTGATTAAGAATTTAAAAATTTACACAATTGATGGTAGCTTTCGTGATGGTGAGTTAGCTGTTGCAAACGGAATATTTGTGCAAGCTAGTTCTCAACAAAATGAAGAAATATTTGATGGGCAAGGCTTGTACGCAATACCTGGACTTGTAGACTTACACTTACATGGAGCTTTGGGTGGAGATGCTTCTGATGGCTTTATGAAGGCTTTGGAAAAGATGGCCAGTTACGAATTAAGTCAAGGCGTAACCTCTATCTGTCCTACTACAATGACCATTCCATTGGGAGAATTAAAAGTAGCTATTCGCACTATTAAAGAGTTTGCTAATAAAAATGTTCACCATGCTAGCAGAATTCTTGGTATCAATATGGAAGGACCTTTTATTTCCCCTGTTAAGAAGGGGGCTCAAAAGGAGCAGGATATCTTAAAGGCAGATGTTGGCATTTTTCAGGAATTGAATGACGAATGTGGTGGTATGATTAAGCTTGTTGACCTTGCTCCAGAGATGGATGGAAGCTTAGAGTTTATCGTCTCAGTTAAGGATAAAGTTCGCATAAGTTTGGCTCATACTAATGCAAGTTATGAAGAAGCAAGCAAGGCATTTGCTATCGGTGCGAAGCATGTGACTCATTTGTATAATGCTATGCCACCTTTGCATCATCGCGAGCCTGGAGTTATTGGAGCAGCCTTTGACAGTGCAGATGTAAAATGCGAGCTGATAGTAGATGGCGTTCATTCCCATCCATCAGTTGTGCGAGCAAGCTTTGCGTTGTTTGGGTACGAGCGCATTATACTTATCTCCGACAGTATGCGTGCGACAGGTCTTGCAGATGGAGAATATACTTTAGGTGGACAGAAGGTTGTCGTGAAGGGGAACGAAGCACGTTTGGAGGATGGAACCATTGCAGGCTCTGTAACAAATCTTATGAACTGTTTGCGTAAAGCAGTTCAATTTGGCATTCCTTTGGGACAAGCAGTATATTCTGCAAGTACTAATCCTGCTATCGCTTTAGGAGTTGACGATGAGCTTGGTTCTTTAGATGTAGGTAAGATTGCAGATTTTGTACTTCTTGATGAAGATTTAAACATTAAAGCAGTTTATTTGGCTGGCGAAAAAATATAAAAAGCATATCCCGTGTTGGGATATGCTTTTTATTATTTCGGTTAAATTATTTACCAGTTCTGAGTTGAGTCCAATACTTATCGTAGATTGCGATAGTATCGCCAAGGTCGATGAACCATTCGCCTTTGGTCTTGGATTCGTCACCAACTTTAAAGATTTCGTCGTTCTTGTATTTTTCAGGAGCGAATTCTTTAGCAGCGGTGTTCGGGTTGGGCAGGTAAATGTAGTCAAAGTTTTTAGCACTTACCTTAGGATCGCACATGTAGTTGATGAATTTCTCAGCAAGTTCTTTGTGCTTTGCACCTTTGGGAACACAGAAGCTATCTGCCCAGATAGTGGAACCTTGATCAGGAACCATGAATGCAATGTTCGGATTATCGCGATGGCAATAAGCTGCGTCGCCAGAAGTCATATTACCAATCCATGCTTCTTCAGCGATGAATTTTTGCTTATTGGTTGCAGTATCATAAGCAAGAACGTTATCATTCAGCTTTTGCAAATCTTTGAAAGCGATTTCCAATTCCTTCGGATCTTTGGAGTTGTTGG
>JAKSOJ010000114.1 GCA_024405645.1 Phascolarctobacterium sp.
TACAGTGATGAAGAACTAACTCAAACCATAGAAAGCAGAGTAGGCGACGATTTACAAATGATTCGTCTTAACGGTACCATAGTAGGCGGTATCGCAGGCATGCTTCTCTATACAATTACACTTTTGGCAGAAAGGATGTGGGGCTAATGGCTGAAGAAAAAATAATAAATGAAGCCGATTGGCGCTACTTTGTACCAAGTCAAAAAGCTAACTATGTTTTGGCAGGCCTCTCCCTGGGGTTCCTTGCCTCTCTTTACTTTAAAGTTACTCACCCAAATATTATTACCAATGGTACTTATTATGTTTTAGAAGCTGCATTAGTTGGTGGTATCGCTGACTATTTCGCCGTTGAAGCTCTTTTCAGAAAGCCTTTCGGTATCAGCTACCACACTGCGCTTATTCCCCACTACAGAGATAAGCTAACTGTTGGCTGTGGCGATATGGTTGCCAGCGAATTTTTGACCAAACGCAAGCTTCTAGCAGAACGCAATGGTTATAATTTTGTGGACCAGCTTCTAGCATATTTGGAACAAAACGATAACCGCAATAAAGCAAAGTCCATAATATTAGATGCTGTCGAAAACTACTTAAAGAATATTGACACATTAGCTATGGCTACTGAGCTAGAAACTCATATCAAGCGCGAACTTTTAGACGTGGACTGCTATGGCAAACTGGACGAATATCTTAGCAAATACCTAAAAATCGAAAACAATAACATCATTTATGATTATCTCATTGATAAATGTGATGCTTACGTCCATACTCCCTCAGTCTATAATTATATACGCAAAAAAATTGACGATAAAATTGCCGAAGAAGAAAGTTCTTTCCTTGGCAAAATGAAAATTATGATGGCTCGTGCAACTGGTATTCTCAACGAAGAAGATTTAACAAACAAGCTTTACAATGAAGCACTTATAACAGTTGCTGGATTACATGATAATACATATTTGCGTTCTTGGTTTATTGAAAGAGTGCGTAAAGCACTAGAGGTATTCCACGAAAGTCCTGACTGGCATGCTTCCATTCTCCATCTACAAACAGATCTAATCAACAATGTTGAATTAAAGTTTGTCCTGGAAAAACTAATTAAAAATTCTATCCAAGCTTCTATTAGACCCGTGGGTAGTGCTACAGAACTAGCACATCCTAGCATCCTTGCTCAAATAATCAACAACGCCTTTGATTCTTTAGAAGCTGAGTTGCGTAGTAAAAGCGAACTCAGGGAAAATTTAGAAGCTTATCTTAAACATCTAAGTGGCCTAGCTCTTCTTACTGCACAAGGCATGCTTTCTCCCATCATCAGCAAGGTTATGGACAAATTGACGGATGACGACTTAAACAAACTCATCCAAAGCAAGGTGGACGAAGACCTCACATTTATCCGCCTAAACGGATCAATTGTGGGCGGAATAATTGGCCTTTTCATCTTTTTACTAAAAACTTTATTATAATTTTAAAAAGACACAAAAAAGACTTTTTCAGGTCATAAATTCGTCATAAAGTGGCAGTACAATTAAATCAACCTAAAGGAAATAGGTCAAAAGAAAAAGTAAACCTTGATAATAAACACCCCTAAAGGAGGAAACCAAAATGATTAACATGAAAAAAGCTTTCTTAACTGCCGCTGTTCTCTCTGCTCTCTGCGCAAGCGCATTCGCATCTGACAATATGGCGCAAAACAAACCTGCTCCCGCTGAAGGCAAACGTCCTGCAATCTGCGACCAACGCGGTGGCATGCATCACAAGAAATTTGAAAAAATGACCCCGGAACAACGTGAACAACTTCACAAAGACAATATGGCAAAACGCGAAGCTTGGAAGAATATGACTCCGGAACAACGCCAAGAACATATGAAAAAATTCCGTGCTGAACAAAAGGAAAAACGCCAAAAACTCATGAATGAAAAAATGAAGGAACTCACTCCTGAACAAAGAGTTGAAGTTAAAAAGTTCATGAAGGACCAAAAACAATTCCGTGAATTGGTAAAAAAACACCATAAAGAAATGAAAGAACGCATGAGCAAAATGACTCCGGAACAACGCCAAGTTATCAAACTTTCCCAACCCCCGAGACATAAAAACATGCACAAAGGCTTTGGTCATCAAGGCAAACACTTCGGTCCTAAAGGTCATGGCCCGCAAATGAGAGGCCATGGTCCCCAAGGCGCCCCTTCCCAAGCAGCTAAATAATTGATGCACTGAAAAGTGCCAACCATTAAAGACTAAATTTCTTTTTCATAGAACACTCCTTTCTTTCTCTCCTAAACAAAAAAGAAACAGCAGATTTCGAAAGAATCTGCTGTTTCTTTTTGTTTATTATTATTCTAAAGTGTTCAGAGTGATGCGTTGGGAATACCGAGACGGCCTGTCATAAATATTTTACGCTTTCAAAACGCTATTTACATAGTTAACAGCGGCCACTGCATTCGCTGCATATCCATCCGCACAAATTTCTTGAGCATAATCCTCGGTAAGCACTGCGCCACCTACTACAACCTTACAAGTAGTTTCTTTTTGCAAAGCAGCAATAGTATCAGCCATTGCTCCAACAGTTGTTGTCATAAGAGCACTCAAGCCAACTACCTTTGCACCAGTTTCTTTGGCTACACGAACAACCTCTTCAACAGGAACATCCTTACCAAGATCAAGAACATTATAACCATAGTTTTCCAGAAGAACCTTTACAATGTTCTTACCGATGTCATGAATATCGCCGCGAACAGTCGCAATAATTACGGTTTCTCCCTTGGTATCAGATGTACCAACTGCCTCACGAATTACTTCAAAAGCAGCCTTAGCAGCATCGGCACTCATGAGAAGCTGTGGTAGGAACATGGTTTTCTTCTCGAAGCCATCACCAACATGGTCAAGAGCAGGAATCATATATTTATTAATAATATCAAATGGTGCTTCTTCTTTGAGACAAACATCTGCAGCTTTGCGAGCCTCACCCTGCATACCACGAACAATTGCGTCATATAGACTCATTTCGCTTAAGGTAGTCGGTGCAGCTTTAGCAGCATTTGCATAACGTTCAACGTAATCCTTACAGCCTTCGTCCAATCCCATCAAGGCTCTATAGCCATGGAAAGCAGCTTGCATTGCTTCTGTTTGAGGATTAATAATACCACAGGAAAGCCCTGCCTCTAAAGCAAGCGCAAAAAAGGTTCCATTTACAGCCTCACGACCAGGCAAGCCAAAGGAAATATTGGACACGCCCATAACAGTATGAATGCCACGAGCTTTCATTTCACGAATAACTTCTAACGCAATCTTCGCATTTTCTGCACCAGTAGAAATAGTCAAAGCGAGAGGATCAACCACAATATGCTCTGCAGGAATACCATATTCCGCAGCTCTGGCAATAATTTTATCTGCAATAGCAATACGACCAGCAGCAGTATTAGGAATACCATTATCATCCAAACAAAGTGCAACAACAATAGCACCATACTTCTTTGCTAAAGGCAATACTGCTTCCAAGCTTTCTTCTTTACCATTAACAGAGTTAAGCATGGGACGACCATTGTAAACGCGAAGTGCTTTTTCCATTGCTTCAATATTAGAAGTATCTATTTGAAGCGGAGTGTCCGCAATTGCTTGAAGAGCAGGAACGACCTTGCCAATCATAGCGGCTTCATCAATGCCAGGAGTACCCACATTAACATCAAGAATATGAGCGCCTGCATCAATTTGTTCCAATCCTAAACGACAGATATAATCAATATCTTCAGCAAGAATTGCTTCCTTCAGACGTTTCTTACCAGTTGGATTAATGCGTTCGCCGATAATCGCCGGACCATCATTCAATTTAACACAATTACTGTAGCTAGTAATGGCAGTTACTTTATTATCGCGATAGCCACCGGGCTTTACATCCTTGCATTTTTCAATCTCTACCTTAATATGCGCAGGAGTGGTGCCACAGCAACCACCAATAATACTTGCACGGCCCGCCAATTTATACATCATTTCTGCAAAATCTTCAGGACCTACATCGTAACAGGTTTTGCCATCCCTTTCCACAGGGAGACCAGCATTAGGATTCACAATAATAGGCAAATTGGTTGCATTAACCATTTGGTCCAAAAGCTTACTAACTTGCTCAGGGCCAAGACCGCAGTTAAAACCAATAGCGTCTGCCCCCAAGGCCTCACACATAATACTAGCAGTTTCAACACTGCCACCAGTAAGCAATTTGCCACTTTGGTCAAAGGTCATAGTAACAAAAATTGGCAGATTAGTATTTTCCTTGCACGCTAAAATAGCGGCCTTAAGCTCGTATGTGTCGCTCATGGTTTCGATAAGAATTACGTCTGCGCCAGCCTCTTCACCATACCGAGCCATTTCGCCAAAGTTTTTTACAGCTTCTTCAAAAGGCAAATCACCAATAGGTGCAAGCAGCTTACCACAGGGGCCAATATTAAATGCCACATATTTATCAGGTCTGCCATCAATCGCCTTTTTAGCAATATTAATAGCAGCAGTAATAGTTTCCTTAGGATCAAGGCCAGTACCCTTTAATTTTAAAGGATTTGCGCCAAAGGTATTGGATTTAACAAAGTTACTGCCAATATCCAAATAAGAACGATGCACAGCTTCAACTAAATCAGGATGGATAAAATTCCAGCTTTCAGGAATTTCGCCAGGCTTTAAGCCACGAGCCTGCAACTGAGTACCTGTAGCACCATCAAAAAAGAGCATTTTCTTGCCCAATAATTCTTTATTAAATCCCATTCTAATTCTCCTCCCTGTAGGGGCAATTAACATTGCCGCAGGTCATACATTTATTCCATACGCAACGGACATCGGTAGATAAGCCAATGACGGCAGTAACCGATTTTGTTGGAGCCATCATGCAACCATCGGTTAAGGTGAGCCCAATTTTTCTAGCACAGTCTAGCGCCTGAAACATAATTTTTTGCTCTTCCA
>JAKSOJ010000115.1 GCA_024405645.1 Phascolarctobacterium sp.
AAAGGCTCACGGTCTGTACGTTGTCACAGTACTATCCCGTTCGCCTTTTTTCCTGCGGCCTTGTCTAAATCAAATCTTTCAAGCCTTTTTACCTAAGGATAAAGACATAAAATGATATATACAGTACTATCTCAGTCCCAAAACCTCCTTACGCCTCGCCTAAAGACAAATCTTTCGCGCTTTTGCTAAAAAAATACTGTTGAAAAACTTGTATCTGTACGTTTTTTCTTTTGTGATGATATAATGTAATCAGAAGACTTTCGGGAGGTGAGAGAGATTGAAAAATATTTTTGCAGTATTTGGCATATTACTTTTATTGCTATTATCAGCGTGTTCCTATGCTGGAGATAGTAAGCAAAGTTTGGATGCAAATAGGGCTCAAAAGCCTGTCGTGCCAACTATGTCTGATTTAGCCACCTCAAAATTGAAGAATCTCACTCTTGAAGAAAAGGTTGCACAGCTTTTTATTGTAGTACCTGAGCGTCTCGTGGAAGGAAAGAGTAATATTACTGCCGCAGGCCATGCTACAAAGGATGCCTTTGATAAAAGGCCCGTTGGCGGGATTATTTATATGGGAAACAATATTGTTTCTCCAGATCAGACGAAGAGCATGTTAAAAAACATGCAAGATTTCAGTTACGAGCGCATAGCCTTACCACCGTTTCTTTGCATTGATGAAGAGGGTGGCGTAGTAGCTCGTGTTGCTAACAATGCTAACTTTAATGTTAAACATTTTGAAAGAATGTCAGCTATTGGTGCGCGCAAGAGTTATGATGAGGCTATCAACGTTGGGACTACAATAGGCGCATACCTTTCTGATTTAGGTTTTAATGTTGACTTCGCCCCTGTTGCGGATGTTCTCACTAATCCTCAGAATACCGTTGTCAAAGGCCGTGCCTTCGGCAACGATTCCGATACTGTAAGAACGATGGCTGCAGGTGTTGCAAAAGGCCTTCGTTCAGCAGGCGTGCTTTCTAGTTATAAGCATTTTCCAGGACATGGTGACACAGCTGCAGATACGCACGAGGGCTATGCCTTTACTAATAAAACTAAGGCTGATCTCATGAATTGCGAGTTGGTGCCATTTATTGATGCGATAAAAAACAATGAACCTTTTATTATGGTAGGACATATCTCGCTTCCTAATGTCATTGGAGATAATACTCCTGCGTCTTTGTCAAAGGTAATCATTACAGATTTGTTGCGTAACGAGTTAGGCTATAAAGGCATCATAATCACTGATGCTTTGAATATGGGAGCAATTGCCAATCAGTATTCTTCTACTCAAGCATGTATTAAATCCTTCGATGCTGGAGTTGATGTACTTTTAATGCCCAACAATTTTAATGAAGCCTATCTTGGCATGCTTAATGCGGTAAAAGAGGGGAGAATTAGCGAGCAGAGGCTTAACGAATCTGTTTTACGCATTCTACTAGTAAAGATGGAACTTGCAAAGAAGCAAGGCAAGATTTAAAAAGACAGCTTATCTATTTACTTTCTGACTCAAGCATGGGGGTGTTTGAGTCAGTTTTATTTTATTGACTTAGTTTCCTAATGGGAGTAAAATGATGACATTATACAGAAAGTTGACAGATAATTTATGAGTAAGAAAACTACGGCCATTTTAGCGATTATTTTAGGCCACTTAATCGTGGATTTGCAGTCTGGCGCACTGCCAATCGCATTGCCGTTTTTAAAAGAAACTTTTTCCTTAAACTATACACAGATGGCGTTCATAGTGTTGGTGCAACAAGTAATGACATCTGTTATTCAACCATTTTTTGGTTATATTACGGATAAAAAATCCTTGCCCCATTTCCTCAGCTGGACTGCGGCGTTGGGTGGTGCAGGACTTGCTTTTGTTGGCTATTCTACTAGCTATATAACTCTTTTGGCTTCCGTTATTTTTATTAGCCTAGCAAGCGCTACTTATCATCCGCAGGCTTCCAAAACCTGTAATCTTTTGAGCGATAGCTCTAACAAGGCCCGAAATATGGGTTTCTTCTCCGTTGGTGGTAATGGAGGTATGGCTATAGGTTCCTTTATGATGACCTATCTTGCAGTACAAGAGGGTGGTTTGAGGAACTGTATTTATTTCGTTATACCAAGTATTTTAGGGTTTGTTTTCTTGCAGTACGCTATGCCGGAATTTAAACGCGTTAATTTTGAATATAACAAACAGCAAGCAGAAAAGAAGGATAGCTCCAAGGGCTTGGGGATTTCCTATTTTTGCGTATTTTTGATGCTGTTATATATTTTTCTTAGAAGCACTCTGCATGCAAGCGTTCACACCTATTTGCCTATCTATTTTATGAAATTCCGTGGCTTTGACACCGTGACTGCAGGTAGCTTGGTTAGCGTGTTCCTTTTGAGTGGTGTAGCCGGAACCTTCTGCGGGGCATATTTAACGGATATGCTAGGACCTAAGAGAATCATCGTAGGCTCTATTCTTTTAAGTGCTATTCCCGTAGCATTTATTCCCTATGTAACTACTCCATGGGCTGCTATGACCGCTGTAAGCCTGGCTGGTTTCTTTATCATTAGCTCATTTGCGACTACCGTAGTTGTAGTGCAGGGTATGATGCCTAATAATGTTGGTATGGCAAGTGGTCTTACCATAGGCTTTTCCGTAGGTATGGCGGGCTTTGGCGTTACTATTTTGGGTTATTTGGCTGATACCATTGGCCTTCCTGTAGTACTTCAATCCTTGGTAGTTCTCCCTGTGCTGGCAGGACTTATTGCATCAAGAATTCCCATTACTAAGAAACTTTAATATATGAGGTTAGAAAATGAACGAAAATAATTCTAAAAGTGGTATAATCTATGGTCTGTTATGCTACTTAATATGGGGCGTATTGCCAATCTACTGGAAACAGTTAGGCAATGTTGGTCCCTATGAGGTTCTTGCATCCCGATATATTTGGTCAATATTCTTTGTTTCCTTGATTATTTTGGGAACTGGTAGATGGAAAAGCTTTAAAGAAGAAACCCAATTGATTTTTAGTACCAGGTCAACTGCTTTTCGCATGTTTATGGCTGCAGTGATGCTGCTTTTTAATTGGGGAATTTTTATTTGGGCTGTTGCTGACGGACGCATTGTTGAAACTAGTATGGGCTATTATATCAATCCTTTGGTAAATGTGCTCTTTGGCGTAATTTTTCTAGGGGAAAAGCTTGTAAACTTGCAAAAGATCGCAGTTGCCTGCGCTACTTGTGGCATTGCTTATCTGGTAATCCAAACGGGCAACCTGCCCTGGGTAAGCATTACTCTGCCCCTGACATTTGCATCATATGGGCTTTTAAAGAAGGTTATTCCTGGTAGTGCCTTTACAACTACCTGGATCGAGACAGTTCTTATTTCTCCTTTGGCTGTTAGTTATCTCTATTATGTGTCCCAACATGGTGGCAATGCTTACCAATATGGGGACACCAAAACCTTGGCTCTGCTAGTAGGTGCTGGTATTGTTACTGCAACCCCGATTCTTTTGTTTACAACTGCAGCCAAATTATTGCCTTTTAAGACAGTTGGCTTTCTACAATACTTGGCACCATCTATTTCATTTTTGATTGGTGTGTTCATGTATGGTGAACCTTTTACCACTACTCACGCAATTAGTTTTGGTTGTATTTGGACTGGATTGTTTTTCTATGTTTGGTCTCAACTACGCGTTCATTGATATGTTCAGTATTAAAAATTCAATACTTTTTTAAATTTTGCACGGTAATTTTATGAATTTTACCGTGCATTTTAATTGTCTGACAATTTAAAACCTATTGTTTTCAAGGCTTTTGCGGGTTTTCAACAGAAATTTGCATAATTTATGAAATGTCAAGAGACCTTTTGTAAAATTTTTTGCTTGACAGGGTCTAAATCTAGAGGGAAATTATTTGAAAAACATTGTTTTAAACTATATATTGTGTTGGGACCTTTTCACATACTCTCATGGGTGAGTTATCCACAACTGTGAATAAGATGTTGATAATTTTTGAAAAATCCCTAAAAATAAGGCTTTTCGTGGGGTAAATTATCCCCATTTAATTTTTATACCCAAAAATTATTAACAGAAACTGTGGATAAGTCTGTGGATGGGGTGGATATCTTTACTATATCTAGGATTGAACAGTGGAAAATATTGCGTAAGAAAAAATTTTTAATGGATTTTGTTCACTGTTTTTTATGCAAACAAAGGTTTTTCTGTTTTGGGATAAACAAATGAACTTTAAAAGTGTAAACCTAGTGTATTTTGTACTGGATGCAAGGTGTTTCTAGATGAAATATTGCTGGATTAGATTCCCTTTGTTGGCATTGTCTTTTCGGGTAAAACTTTATCCTTCTTATAACAGATAATTGTCTCTTGCGTAGATACTGAGCAATAAGTTATAATAATATAGTTATACTTTCACTTATTTAAAAAGTTTGATTTAATATTTGCATAGAATGGTTTTGGGAGGAAAAGAAATGGCTGTTAAACAAAAAGTTGCAGTAGCTTTAATGGAAGCTATTGGTAAAGTTATAGAAGCTTCTATTTGCGAAGTTATGGGTGGCGTACTGGCTCTGGTTAATACCGAGGCAGGCAAGCGTTTAGTATATGTTACTGATGAAGAAAATCAACTGACCCAAATTTTCAAAGCAGAAGATGTAAGAGAAGAAGGTAAAGCAAAGGTTTATGTTATGGCTTTGACCGCTAATAATGCAGCTGTAGTTCGCCGCATTGTAAAATGGACTGCTCCGACTGCTTGTGGCACCAAAGGTACTTCTATTGGCTTCAGTGATTGGGTTGGTGCAGCAGATGCATTTGTTACCGAACAATTTGCTAAAAAAAAATTAAAACCCGTTTTGGTTGAATATACCCCTGACGACAGCATTGCTTTGAAACG
>JAKSOJ010000116.1 GCA_024405645.1 Phascolarctobacterium sp.
ATGTCTCTTACTTTTTCGAAAGTGCTCATTACGATTCACCTCCTTCCAATAAAAAGTTAGTATAAAATGAAGTATACTCTAAGAATTACATTACCATACCACCGTCAACGTTCAGAGTTTGACCAGTGATATAGCTTGCGTCGTCAGATGCAAGGAAAACAACTGCTTTCGCAATGTCTTCAGGATCGCCAAGACGATGCAAAGGAATGGAAGCTTGCATGCTTTCAACAACCTTTTCAGACAGAACTTTTGTCATGTCAGTTTGGATGAAACCAGGAGCTACTGCGTTAACGGTGATACCGCGAGCAGCAACTTCTTTTGCAACAGCTTTGGTAAAGCCAATTACGCCAGCTTTAGCAGCTGCATAGTTTGCTTGGCCAGCGTTACCCATAAGACCTACAACAGAACTAATGGATACGATATGACCAGCTTTTTGTTTCATCATGTATTTAATGCTTGCTTTGGTGCAGTTGAATACACCCTTCAGGTTAGTAGTGAGAACTGCGTCCCAATCTTCTTCCTTCATGCGCATCAAAAGACCATCGCGAGTAATACCTGCGTTATTAACCAAGATGTCGATACGACCAAATTCAGCTACTACTTTGTCAATCATTTCGGTTGCAGCTTGGTTAGAAGAAATATCTGCTTGAATTACGAATGCCTTACGACCCATTGCTTCGATTTCTGCTGCAACTTCTTTAGCTGCTGCTTCGGAGCCAGCGTAGTTAACTGCTACATCAGCGCCTTCTGCTGCGAGAGCAAGAGCAATTGCACGACCGATGCCACGAGAAGCACCAGTTACGAGAGCCTTCTTACCTTCTAATTTCATAATTGAACTCCTTTAATAAACTCTGTATTTTATCTGTTTATTTATTTTCAGCAAACCATGCTAAGGTTTTTTCCAGGGTGTAGTTATCTTCTACGCTCAGTTGAGTTTTAGAACGGTCAATTTTCTTGGTAAAGCCAGAGAGAACCTTGGAAGGACCAACTTCTACGAAGGTATCTGCGCCTGCTTCAATCATGTTACGAACGCCAATTTCCCAAAGAACAGGAGCTGCAGCTTGGGTAATAAGCAGTTGTTTAATTTTTTCGCCGCTATAAACTTCTTTAGCAGTTACATTGGCATATACAGGAATTTCGATGTCATTGATTTTAACATCTGCAAGAACCTCTGCCAAACGATCGCTAGCAGGTTGGAGCATGTAGCTATGGAAGGGAGCGGATACGGAAAGACGGATGCAACGTTTTGCACCAGCTTCTTTAATACGTACGGATGCTTCTTCAACAGCAGCAGTTGCACCAGCAATTACTACTTGACCAGGGCAGTTGTAGTTAACAGCTTGTACGCAAGCCTTCATTTCGTTGGAAACTTCATCACAAACCTCTACGATTTTGTGAGTATCCAGACCAAGCACTGCAGCCATAATGCCTTCGCCTACAGGAACTGCTTCTTGCATGAAACGACCACGTTGACGAACTACTTGAACTGCATCTCTAAAGCTCATAGCACCGTTGTTAACGAGAGCAGAATATTCGCCCAAGCTATGACCAGCACTCATATCGCATTTGATGCCATGTTCTTTTAAAATTTGAGCACAAGCAACGGATGCAGTAAGAATTGCAGGTTGAGTATTGGTGGTAAGCTTTAAATCGGCTTCAGGACCTTCGAAAATCATCTTAGTCAGAGGAAAATTGAGAGCATCATCTGCTTCTGCAAAAATATCTCTAACGGATTGATGTTCATCATAAAATTCCTTGCACATACCCACATATTGAGAGCCTTGTCCAGGGAAAATAAATGCTACTTTGTTCATTAAGTTTCTACCTTTCTGAGTAAGCCTTAAATTGCCCACTTCAAAACGATGGCAGCCCAGGTTAAACCAGCGCCAAAACCATCTAATACAATATTGTCGCCTTTCTTCAATGCGCCTGCTTCAATTGCTTCGCACATTGCGATAGGAATGGAAGCTGCAGAAGTATTTGCGTATTTATCAACATTCACCCAAACTTTTTCCATGGGCATTTTCAAGCGTTTAGCGGCCGCAGTGATAATGCGCATATTAGCTTGGTGAGGAATGAGCCAATCAATATCTTCTGGTTGCATGCCAGCGTTTTCAATTGCTTGGAGAGCGGTTTTACCCATAACCTTAACAGCAAATTTGAAAACATCTTGACCGGACATGTGAATGGTATGACCTGCCTTGTCAACGGTTTCATGACTAGCAGGTTCACGGCTACCACCGGAAGGTTGAACCAAGAATTTCATACCAGAGCCATCAGAGCCCAGGTCAATACCCAGCACACCATAACCATCTTCAACTACACCGATAACTGCAGCACCAGCACCGTCACCAAAGAGGACGCAGGTATTACGGTCTTTCCAGTTGATGATACGGGAAAGGGTTTCAGCACCAACGATGAGTACGTGGTTGTAAAGTCCAGTTTTAACCATTTGGCTAGCTACAGCCAGGTTATATACGAAACCAGAGCAACCTGCAGTCAGGTCAAATGCAGCTGCTTTGGTGCAGCCCAAACGGTCTTGCAAAATGCAAGCAGTAGAGGGCCAATTGTGGTCGCTGGTAGCAGTACCAACGATAACTAAATCTATGTCTTCGGGCTTAACATTAGCTGCTGCAAGAGCTTTTACAGCTGCATTATATGCTAAGTCACTAGTAGCTTCTTCAGGAGCAGCGATATGGCGTTCTTTAATGCCGGTACGTTCTTGAATCCATTGATCATTAGTATCAACGATTTTTTCCAAGTCAAAGTTAGTTACAACCTTTTCAGGAACATAACAGCCCATACCTAAAATTCCGACGGATCTTGTCATAGCGTTATTCCTCGTTTCCTTTATTAGATTCGGCAATCTTTTCTTGAATGATATTTACCACATCTTCTTTAACAAATTCAATGGTAGTACCAATTGCATTGGTAATTGCTTTTGCTTTGGAATTGCCGTGACAAATTACGAAAGGTGCCTTGATACCTAAGAGCAGGCAACCACCCGCTTCGTTAGGATCTACATGTTTTTTCAGGCCTGCGAGAGCCGGTTTCATTAAATATGCACCGATTTTTGCAAGGAACCCTGCTTTTTCGATACTTTCTTTAATGAGTTGGAAGATGGCTTTGGCCAAACCTTCGCCAAACTTCAAAACAACATTACCAACGAAACCATCGCAAACTACTACATCTGCTACGTCGTGGTTAATGTCACGGCCTTCGATATTGCCTATGAAATTGATGTTCTTTTCATTTTTAAGCAAAGCATGTGCTGCTTTAGCTTGTTCATTACCCTTGGTTTCTTCCTCACCAATGTTCAGAAGGCCAACCTTAGGATTGTGAAGCTTTAAAATTTTATCAGCATAAATGCTACCCATGATAGCTGCTTGAACAAAGTTTTCAGGCTTTGCATCTACAACACCACCAGCATCCAACAAGGCTACATGACCTTTTACGGATGGCATGGGGAGAGCAATTACAGGTTTATCTACGCCTTTGATACGGCCTACGCCGAATAACGCAGATGCTACTGCAGCACCTGTGCTACCAGAGGATACCAGTGCATCTACCTCGCCCGCTTTTAACATTTTAGAAGCAACGACGATGGATGCATCCTTTTTTTGACGAAAAGCCAGAGCAGGATGTTCATGCATTTCGATAACTTGAGTTGCATTTTTGATAGTAACTTTTTCGTTGGAGGCATAGCCATATTGTTTTACTAAATCGGTAAGAGTCTTTTCTTCGCCAACTAAAACAACTTCACAACCATATTTTTTTACCGCATCTACTGCTCCTAACACTATTTCTTTGGGACCGTAGTCAGTACCCATGCAGTCTACAACTATCTTCATGCTCTATCCTTCTTTAAGTCTTCGTCCATAGTCGCGATGATGAACTTGGCACGGAAAACCTCCTCGCCATCGTTCTTAACGCATACGAAAATAAAAAATCTGTTTTCTCTATGTTTGGTAACAACAGCCTTAGCTACGAGATTAGCTCCTACCTCTACGGGCACCTTGTATTTGATGTTGCCCACTTCGGTAATTGCTTTTTCGGCATCTACAACTGCCAAAGCCAAAGTGTTGGCCATCGCATACATATAGAAGCCTCGAGCCAGGTCATTCTTTTCAGAAATCATTTCACTGGTAACCTTCATCATGCTAATTGCTTGATGATTAAGTTCCAAGTCCAAAAGTTCCCCAACGATTTCCTTACGGCCAATACTACGCAATTTATTTTGCGCTGCTATAGCCATATCCTTGGTACGAGCGCGCAGCTCTGGAATACCCAGAGTCGCTCTATCCAGGCGAATTGTAGGAACACTGACATTCAGTAAGGTAGCCAGCTGTTCGTCAGTACTAAATGGATTAGCACGCAGAAGCTTTTTTAAGTTTTTATGACGTAAAGTTTTTTTATTAGCTTCCACTAAATATCCTCCTTTTAGTACCAGCTCATAATATCAATTTAATTATAAAAGAAGAAAAATAAATGTGCAAGTACTAAACAACAAAAACTCACAAAAATTTTTAATATTTGTTAAATAAGTACTTAATTATGGGTAATTAAACACTAGATATAGTGGCTGGGCAATAAATTTATGGGGTTGCATTTATGCGAAAAAGATAAGTATTTAAGTCTAAAAGTTATGACTAGCATTTTAAGAATTGTAGATTTTTTCAGTAAAATTATCGCTATGTCAGATAATTTGGGAGGGAGAATTTTATAATTTTGAAATAAAATTTTACGTTTATGATAAAAAAGAAAGTGCCGACTAACAAAAGTTAATCGGCACTAATAAGTTTAAATAATTT
>JAKSOJ010000117.1 GCA_024405645.1 Phascolarctobacterium sp.
GTTTTTTAACGAAATAAACCTTGTTTTCGGCAATTTCCATTAAGCCATAGTTGCCAGTAGCATCTGCCATCATCATGCAAAGGCTCCAGTTCATACCAGGTGCTTTAATGGAGTAAATGTCAAGTTTCTTTGCCAAAGCAACTGCTTCATCAACGGTTGCACAGCGAGCGCCAAGATAACGAGGCAGCATAACTACAGAAACGCGTTCCTTGGATTTAGGATTGGTGCCAGGGCTAGCGAAGATGGGCTTTCCGTCCTTGCCAGGTTCATCATAACGCATGTTAACTTCGATATAGAAGCCTTTTTCGTTGAGAACGTCGGTGCTAGAGAACGGTAAAAGATCATATACCTTTTTGGGCAGACCATTAGCTTTTACATAATCATTATCTGGATAGCCAACATGTACATATGTTAGACCAATAGTTTCGTATTCGCCTTCAATACCTTTGGTACGAACAACATAAGCAGGTTTATGAGTAACATAGAAGTCCAGGTTACGCCCAACAACGGTATCACCGTTAGGCAGAGTTTTGGCAATAGCGGTGCATTTGCCAGCATCTCCACCAAAGCCTTTAGCAAGAGCAGCTTTGCCAGCTTCGTAATTCAAAGATGTATAGGTACCAGCATCGAATACATGATCGAATATGGGTTTCAGCGCAACATGGTCTGGTGCAACCTCATTTGCAAATGCAGCAGTACTGCACATCAACAAACCAACCATTAAAGAAGCAATTTTTTTCATTTTAAACAAACCTCCATTTTTATATTAATTAATTTAACAACTAATTTAGTTCCAATTAAACTATCATTTTTCAGGAAGGATTTCCTTTTAACACTATTATACAATATGAAAAGTATAAAACCGTAAAAAAACAGAGCAAAAATTAAAAATTTGTGAAAAAAATGTGAAAAAATTTTTTAGCTCCAATCGAACTTAAGCAAAGCTGCAATGCGAGCGTTCATTTCTTCTGCCCAGGAATATTCTTCTAAGAATCTGCCATCGTAGGCCTTGATTACCGCTTCATCCCCATTGCGAAGCTCCTGCAAATCGGAGGAAAACTTGCTAGTATCCAAGCAATACTCACCATATTCTGACATAAGAATACCTTCTGCTCCAAATTCTTTTAACTTTTCCCGCAGATTCTTGATAGTCATACGCACAGACACCAAGGCTTCGTCATCGATAGAATCCTTGAGCCAAACATTGCGAAGAAGCTCCCTATTTGATACTTCCCTGCCTTCAACGGCAAGCAAATAGGCTAACACTTCTCTAATTTTCGGACCACGCAGCAAAACTCTTTGACCATTTACATATATTCCCAAGTTGGGCATGGTACGAAAATATACCTTATTAACTTTATCTGCATCCTCTAACAGTCCTAATTTGACAAGACTTTTAGTTAATTGTGCCTTATCACATGGCTTTAAAAGATAATCAACTGCTTCTAGCTGAAAAGCCTCAAAAGCAAAATTGTTATAGGCAGTGAGAAAGACAAGCTTCACATTGGGATTAAGTTTTTTTAGTCTATGCCCCATTTCTATGCCATTAGGATGCATATTAATATCCAAAAAAGCAATATCCACGCTTTGGTTTTGCAGAGAAGCCAAAGCATCTTCCCCATTAGAAAAAGTATGCACTTTTTGATTTGGCAACAGACTTTGCATATTCAAGACAAAATTTTGCAAAGCTATTGGTTCGTCATCAACATAAATTATATTCATAATATTATTCCTTTACTGGAATCCAAATATCAACCTTGGTTCCCTTACCAAGCTGGCTATGAATCTCTAATCGACCATTAACAAGATGCTCTAAACGATAAGCAACGTTCTTGATACCAGTAGGTACATGGTCGGTCGTTTCACTCATATCAAAGCCCACACCTTTATCTTCAACAACGATGTGGATTTCCTTATCCTCTCTTTGGGTGGAAACAAATACAACTTTGTCGCCCTTGGTATTTCTTAGCCCGTGGACGATAGAGTTTTCAACAATCGGCTCTAAAGAGAAAATGGGAATCTCAAAGCCAGTCTCTTGTAAGTCGTAAATGACCTCGTATTCTTCCTGATAACGAATGGAAATGATATTGACGAAGCAATTGACATTGGCAAGCTCTTCCTTAAGCGAAATGAGTTTCTTGTTCCCCATAGTATCAATATTGCCACGCAAATATTTGGAAAAGAGCCCAATTAATTCTTCTGCCCTTTCCGGATCAATCTTACAAAGGCCAGAAATAGCATTCATTGTATTATAAATGAAGTGAGGACTAATTTGGCGTTGTAAGAGGTCAAGTTCCGCACTTTTCAAACGCAAGCTAGCCTCTTTCAGTTGAATCTCTCTAATTTCATACTCCCTATATAAACTTTGAACCTTGATTTTGTTCATATGATAGCTTAAAAACATAGCCATAATCGTATAGCCAATGGTATCTGCCACATCTATAAACAGCTCATAGTCATTCTTATAATGAATTGACGTGCATATGAAGTCCAACTCCCACAGAATAAAGAAGATAATTAACCTATATGGTCTTTCTATAAAAAGACACATAAATAAAAGCACATTGGGAGCATAAATTACAGATAAATCTGTGGGCCAGGTTGCATCTATACCAACCGTGTAAATCATCATTACAGTAATATATAAATAGTAAAATACCTTTATGTGCTTTTTGGTGAAATCACGAAACTTAAAAAATATAAACAAAAAGCCACAAGAAAGAGTGGAACTAATTACATGCACTACTACTGCATTTCCGTACAAATTCTTATATACAGAAAAGCATAGACTAAACACATAAAGTAAAACAAAAGCTACTGCAAGGAAACACAGACTTTTGTAGTTATATTCATCTATTCTTTTTTGAACACAGGCAATCTGCCTCTCCTCTAGGTTCCAGCGGAATAGCATTGCCTTGATTCTTTCTAACATATAAGGTTCCTCCAATCTTATTATTATCATACCAAATTAAAAGTATAAAATCATAAATAATTTTCAAAAAAATAGAAAAAAACTAACAAAAAGCAAAAACTTCCTCTTACTAGTCAACAAATAAGAGGAAGTTTGTTATTTTACACTTCTAATTCATCATTATATTAAATTTACTGGTACAAGCGCTTTTAGTCCATTAGAACATTCAAACTCATCCGCCTGAACATTGAACACCTCTGCCAAAAGCTTGGGTTTGATAATTTCTTTTGGAGCACCAGTTGTAACCAAAGAGCCTGCTTTGACCACAACTACTTCATCAGCATATTGGATAGCATGATTAAGCTCGTGAACAACCATAACAACGGTAAGACCCAGCTCCTTGTTCAGCCTTGCAAGCAATTGCATAACTTCCAATTGATGACAAATATCGAGGTAAGTAGTAGGTTCATCAAGGAACAATACCTCCGGTCTTTGAGCAAGAGCCATGGCAATCCATGCCCTCTGTCTTTCACCACCGGATAAAGTAACTAGCAGACGATGCTTCATGCTAGTCATATTGGTTTGCTCAAGCGCCCATCTAACTGCCTCTGTATCTTCAGGAGTAGTTCCTCCTAAAAAGCTATGGTACGGAAAACGCCCCATATTAACAAGGTCAAAAACAGTTAAATCCGTAGGAGCCTGCGGAGATTGAGTTAGTATTGCAAGAGCACGAGCAAATTCCTTGCGAGAGAATTTACTTACGTCCTTGCCTTTAAAGGTTACAGAGCCTTTGTAAGCAAGATTGCGACTAATAGCTTTTAATGTAGTAGATTTACCACAGCCATTAGGACCAATAATCGCCGTAATTTTACCTTCCGGCACTGCAAAGGAAACTCCATGAACAATTTCCTTTTTATTTATAGCAACAACTAAATCTTTGATTTCAATAATATTGCTCATTAGATTTCCCTCCTTAACAAGAACAGAAAGAAGGGTGCTCCTAAAAATGCCATGATAATACCAACTGGTAGTTCAATGGGGGCCAAAACCACGCGAGCAAAGGTATCGCTTAAGGTAATTGTAGCAATACCGAGAAGTGCTGCACCTGGCATCAAGAAACGGTAATCGCTACCTAAAAGCAGCCTTGCTGCATGAGGTACTACAAGACCGACAAAGCCAAGCAAACCTACAACGGAAACTGCGCTAGCTGCCAAGAGAGCTGCAATCGCTGTCATAACAATACGTGTTACTTCGACATTAACGCCCAGTCCTCTAGCCATTTCGTCGCCTAATTGCAGAACATTTAAATATGTAGCACCAGCAAGAGCCAACAGGAAACCAATAAGTGCATAAGGCAGGATAATCCAAACATGTTGCCAGCTACGAGCAGAAAGACCACCTACCATCCACATCAAAGCACCATGAACGCGGTCGGAATAGAAAATCATCAGACCAGAAATGCCTGCACTTAAAAATGCGGAAACTGCTACACCCGCAAGAATAATACGCACAGGTTTTATGCCGTTCTTCCAAGCCAAGCAATAGATACATACTGCAGCAAGCATAGCTCCGACAAAGGCTACAGGAGTAATGAGATATTCCATAGCCGGAAATAAAATCATAATGGCAACACCTGCAAGACCTGCACCAGAGGAAATACCAATAATGTGCGGATCTGCCAGAGGATTTCTCATAACAGCTTGCAAAATAGCCCCAGCCAAAGAAAGATTTACGCCAACCAAAGCACCAACAATGGTACGCGGAACACGAATATTCCAGATAATTTGGCTTTGCGCACTATCGCCAGGATTGAGCAAAATATTCAATATTTGATTTAAACTGATAACGCTTGAGCCCTTGGTTAAGCTTAGGAAGGAACCTAATGCCGCCAAAAAAG
>JAKSOJ010000118.1 GCA_024405645.1 Phascolarctobacterium sp.
TCGCACAAATCTCCCCCACTTCCGCCTACGAAAACGCAGTCAGGAGCAGGACGATTCTTAATATTTTCTAAAGCTTCACCAGCAATGATTTCCAAATTGGTGAGACCGAATAGTTCTTTGTTTTTACCCAAGAGCTCTACAGCTTCAGGATTACGTTCGAAAGCACAAACATGTCCTTTGTTAGCAAGAAGAGCCATTTCGATACTGCAGGAACCAGTACCTGCACCAATGTCGTAGATGTAATCGGTAGCTTTAGGTTGAAGCTTACTCATAGATACGGCACGAACCTCTTGCTTGGTCATGGGAACCTTGGAACGCATGAAAAGTTCATCGTCCAAGCCATGCACCTTAGGTTCGAAACCGCTTGCCTTTTCGTTGATGATCATCATTACGGAAAGGGACGGGAAAGTAAGCTCTGCGATTTCTTTAGCAGTACCAGTAGTGATTTTTTCTTCCGGATAGGAAAGATTTTCACCTACGTAAACAAGAACATCTCCAAGACCATGCTCTACAAGCTTTTGGCAGAGAACATGAGCGGAATTATCTCCTCCTGTGAGGGAGAAGACCTTTTTGTTGCTAGACACTGCATGAACAAGATTTTGTTCACGACCATGCATGCTGACGATTTTAGCATCGTCCCAGCTCATTTCAATCTTGGAAGAGAAATACACGAGACTGGAAATACCACAGAAACGTTTGCATTCACAGCCTGGCAATTTGCCTTGAATTGTTTTCGCTAAAGAAAAGAAACCTACATCTCCAGATACCAATACGGCTACGATATCCGTTTCAGGATTAGCAGCTGCTGCAATATCTGCAATTTCTTGAGTTTTTATTGTTGTATAAACTTTTTTTCCTTCTTGGTCAAAAGCAGCAAGCATGCGCTTATCCCCGATGAGGATATTCGCTTCTCTAACCGCTTGTTTGGCAGCCTCGGTCAAAAGATCTGGATTGCCAGGACCAATACCTACTATGTTTACTTTCAACATTATTATTTTCCTATAACAAATCTCTTGCGGAGATAATCTAATACATCCACAAAACCAATGCCTTCTTCTTCGCTAGCTCGTCCAATGACTATAAGTTTGGCATTAACTACTTGAGCAGCCTTAACCTTTTCATCAAAGCCCCCTACCTTACCAGAATCCTTGGTAACGATAAAGCGAGCGTTAAACTTTTTGAACATGGCAATGTCAAGTTCCTCACTGAAAGGTCCTTGCATGCATACGATGTTCTTAGGTGCATAACCAAGTTCAAGAGCTGCTTTTAGGGAATTCTCCATTGGAAGTACTCTCAAAGCAATGCGAGTTGCAAAATCCTTAACACCAGTAAAATCCTTGAGATTTTTACTACCAGTGGTAAGGAAAATATTGCCCTCTAATTGATTCAAAAGCTCCACTGCCTCAGCAAAATCACCAACTAAGGTGTAGTCCCCCTTTTCAGCAGCAGGACGCACTAAACGAATATATTCGGCATTTTCCAGTTCACATGCCTTTTGGACGGTTTCTGTGACGATGGTCGCATAGGGATGAGTTGCATCAATGACGCAAGCAGGCTTTTTCTCTTGAATAAAAGTACACATACCAGCCAAATCCATGCGATTAGCCATAACGGTTGTGTTTGCCTGCTCTTCGATTAAAGATGCACCATAATCAGTTGCTACGGAAACGTAGAGTTCGATATCCGCATCAGCCAATCCCTTGATTAATCGACGGCCTTCACTTGTTCCACCAATAAGCCAAACTACTGGTTTCATTACAGTCTATAACCACGCGGGGTTACCATGCGACCATTGATAACTTCGGTTTGAGTGTTGCCGATAACAACGGTGCTGAACATATCAACTTGTTTGTCGCGAAGTTCTGCCAAAGTGGTGAGTTCATAAGCTTCGCCTTCACGGCCAATGTTACGAACGATGCCACAGGGAATGGTACCAGGTTGGTTTTTGAGCATGATATCGCAAGCTTTTTGCAGATAGTCATGACGTTTGATAGAGGAAGGATTGTACAGAGCGATGCAGAAATCAGCCTTGGATGCGCAGTCCAATCTCTTTTCGATTTTTTCCCAAGGAGTGAGTAAGTCGGAAAGAGAAATGGTGCAGAAATCGGCAATCAAAGGAGCACCAAGTACAGCTGCACCAGAGCAAGCTGCGGTAATGCCAGGAACAACTTCGATTTCAACTTCAGGATGATCCTTGCATACTTGGCACATAATACCTGCCATGCCATAAACACCAGCATCACCAGAAGAAATCATAGCAACGGTTTGGCCCTTCAGAGCTTCTTCCAAAGCTAATTTGCAACGGTCAACTTCTTTGCGCATGCCATTGGACAGGAAAGTTTTATCTGCAAAATCGTCTTTAATAAGTTTAATATATACGTGATAGCCTGCGATTACATCGCATTCTTGAAGTGCTTTAATAGCACGTTGAGTCATTTGTTCAACGCCGCCAGGGCCAAGGCCTACGACATAAATTTTAGGATTAGACATGTTTTCCTCCTATTTTTTCAGCCCAGTTTTTGTAAAATCCAGACTTAATTCTTCAATTGCAATGGCAAGCGTAACACCGTTCTTGCTAGTCTTCTTGAGCAGCAAGTTATGATGTCCAGCATCCTTTACCGCACTACGTTCGCAGACATTGCTTACGCCCACAATACTTTTGACAAAAGCCGAAGGAGTGAACTCCCCTTCTAGCTCGTTTAGTTCATCAGAAGTATAAAAGGTTATGGGCCAATTATTTTTACGAGCAAATTCCAAAAGACCTTGTTCGTCTTTTTTTAGATCTACACTAGCAACTCCAGCAACAGTTCGCAAATCTATATTAAGCTCAGCAAGCTTGGGAAGCACTAGTTCTTCTATTCTTTCAAGAGGAGTATTTCTCTTGCAGCCAATGCCAAGATGCAAAACCTTAGGCATTAAGCGCAAAGTAGTTTTGAAGGGAGTTTTACTTTTGTCGATAGTGATGCACATACCAACTTCAGGCTCTCTAGAATTAACAACCAGTTTTGGCAACTGACCTTCAACCACAAAACCGTCGTCGATTACCGCACCTACCTCCTTACCAGCCACTAGACTGGAAGCAAATTCCTTTGCTTCGAAAAGGCCATCGATAACCATATTGTTTCTAGCAGCCCATTCATCAACAGCAAACAAACCGTTGACATCTGTTGCAGTAGTAACGCAAGGAATCGCGCCAATAGATGCAGCCAAAGCACGAGCTAGCTCGTTGGCTCCTCCTATATGTCCACTGCAAAGAGGAATTACGAAGTTCCCTTTTTCATCCACATTTAAAATGGCAGGGTCGTCCTTCTTGCTCACTAAATAAGGAGCAATTGGCCTAACGGCGATACCTGTTGCTCCAACATAAACCAAGCAGGAGGATGTTTGAAATGCTTCCCTGGTAGTTTCCTTATAATCTATCGCATAGGCACGAACCTTAGATTCTTCGGAATATTTTTCCATGGTCCACATTTCAGTTTCATAACCAACGGACTCTAGAAATTTTGCAATATTTTTACCTAATAAAGCTCCTCTTAAGGAGAAAGATAAAATACTCGCCTTCAAATTGAGATACCTCTTATTTGCTTTCAGGTTTCAAATCTACGAGATGAGGATTTGCTTCACGGAAGCCGTGAGTGAAGTTCGGATTGTATAATTCACTGCGGTCATAGATGTTGCCAAGGAATTCGCCAACGGTAATGAGAGCAGTCTTGTTAATGCCGTATTTAGCAGCGGATTCTGCCAAAGTACCAACGGTGCAATATACGACTCTTTCGTCCGGCCAAGATGCTTTGTAAACGATAGCAGCCGGAGTATCAGCCTTGTAACCACCTTTGATAAGTTCGGAAGAAAGTTTTTCCAACATGCCAGAGGACAGGAAGATAACCATGGTTGCATGGTGAGCTGCATAATCAGCAATCTTTTGACGATTAGGAACAGGAGTTCTGCCTTCCATACGGGTAATGATTACGGATTGAGATACGTTGGGCAGAGTGTATTCTGCTTCCAAGCAAGCTGCTGCTGCACAGAAGGAGGATACGCCAGGAACAATTTTAAAATCTACATTATAGCTACGGAGCAGGTCGATTTGTTCGCGGTGAGCACCATAAACAGAAGGATCGCCAGTATGCAGACGAACTACCAATTTGCCAGCTTGAGCAGCAGGAACCATTGCAGCAATAACTTCTTCAAGAGTCATATGTGCAGAGTTCATGATTACGCAATCGGGTTTGCAGTAATCCAAGAGAGCGGGGTTAACCAAGCTACCAGCATAGATGCAAAGATCGCATTTTTCAAGCAATTCTTTACCTTTAACAGTAATTAAATCAGCAGCACCAGGGCCAGCACCAATAAAATAAATCATTATTCACCTAACTCCTTTTCTTTAACAATGATTACGGAGAAATAGCTGCTTTCAGGATCTACTTCTTCCATATCATAATAAACTTTTTCACCAGGCAGACCGCAACGTTCTACCATACCTGCATTTTTGAAGAGATTACGTTCACGCAGTTCTTCTTTTACGCGACCAATTTCGCTTGCAGATTTCATTAATACTTTGTTGCCAGGGCCATCCAAGAATTTGGTGGATTCTTTGTACGAGCCAGGCAGTACGATAAGGGGTTCCGCTCTTTCACAGAGAGAAACATTCAATTTAGCAGCTACTGCACAAATGGAAGAAACACCTGCTACCAATTCTGCTTCATAGCCATCTTTGAGGACTAATTTATGAACATAGATGCAAGTTGCATATACAGTCGGGCAACCCAAGGTAATGAAAACAAC
>JAKSOJ010000119.1 GCA_024405645.1 Phascolarctobacterium sp.
AAACAGCATTCCAAGAAATGTTTGAAATGGAACAACAAATGATGGACCTTTATGAAAAAATGGGCGATGCTACACCTGAAGAAATGGACAAAATGATGAATCAGGTCGGTGAAATTCAAAGCGAATTAGAGCACGCTGGTTTCTACTCCCTAGACAGCAAAATCGAAGAATTCGCTAACGGCCTGGGTTTAGGCAGCATCGGTCTCGATAAAGATGTTAGTGAACTTTCTGGTGGTCAACGTTCTAAAGTGCTTTTGGCAAAGCTGTTGCTCCAAAACTCCAAGATTCTTCTTTTGGACGAACCTACCAACTACCTTGACGTTGAACATATCGAATGGCTCACTAAATTCTTGCAAAATTACGAGCATGCCTTCATTCTCATCAGCCATGACGTTCCCTTCTTGAATAAGGTTGTCAATGTTATCTATCACTTGGAAAATTGTGAACTCACCCGTTATAGTGGCAACTACGACAAATTCCAAGAAATGTATGCCATTTATAAATCTCAAGAAGAGGCCGCTTACAATCGTCAACAACAAGAAGTTGCCAAATTGGAAGATTTCATTGCCCGCAACAAAGCTCGCGTAGCTACAACAAACATGGCTAAATCTCGTCAACGCAAGCTTGATAAGATGGATATGATTGAAAAGCCTCGCGAGAAAATCAAACCTACCTTTAAATTCCGTGAAGGTCGTACACCCTCTCGTTTCCTTTGTGAAGCTAAAGATCTTGTATTGGGTTATGATACCCCTCTCACTCGCCCTGTAACATTCAATTTAGAACGTGGGCAAAAGATTGCCATCCGTGGTGTCAATGGTTTAGGTAAAACTACCCTTTTAAAAACAATCCTCGGTATCATTCCTCCCATCAGCGGCAAGGTTGAAATGGGCGAATTCTTAATGCCTGGTTATTTTGAACAAGAAGAACGTGAAAAGAACGAAAGAACCGCCCTAGAAGATGTTTGGAACGAATATCCAGGACTCACTCAATACGAAGTACGCGCTGCTTTAGCTGGTTGTGGTTTGACAAATGACCATATTACTTCTAAAGTGTTTGTTTTGTCCGGTGGCGAAGCTGCTAAAGTTCGCCTGTGCAAATTAATGCTCAAGGATATTAACTGGTTGGTACTGGACGAACCGACTAACCATTTGGATGTCGACGCCAAAGAAGAACTGAAGCGTGCTATCAAGGAATTCAAAGGCTCCGTACTTTTAGTATCCCATGAACCCGAATTCTACGAAGATTGGGTTGATAGCGTTTGGAATATCGAGGACTGGACCACCAAAATCATCTAATGCATTATGGTTTCAAACTTATCGCACCTAATACATTTTATGGTTTAAAAATCTTAATAAGTTTAAAAGAGCCTGCTGCAAAACAGCAAGCTCTTTTTTAATAGCGTTTTTTAAAGATTGTGAACAGTTTAGTTGCTTCTTCAGACATAAAATTATATTCAGGAGCAAATTTTTCTGCTCGTTCTCTAGCAGCAACCAAGTCATAGTACACGTCCCATTTGGCCTTTACAAGTTCACGTCCACTCAATCGTAGCAGATAGGCCGGATGAAAGGTCGCAATGCAATCAAAGCCTTGTTCCGTACGGAACCACTGTCCACGATCACGCGTAATACGCATATCTGGATTACCAAGAAAATGCATGGCAACTCCACCTAAGGCAACTACAACTTTGGGCTGTATAATGTTTAATTCTTTTTCCAACCATAGCTTAGCACAATGGCTCGCTTCAGCAATATCTGGCGTACGATTATTTTTAGGACGACATTTTATTACATTGGTTGTCAGCACTCTATCGCGAGTCATTTTCGCAGCCCACAAAGCCTTGTCTAACAACTGACCACTTGGACCAATAAGTGGGCAGCCATATTCATCCTCGACGCCGCCAGGTCCCTCGCCCACAAATACTATGGGACTTTCAGGATTACCATACCAACCTACTGGTGCAAAGCAATCCTTGCGAAAGTTACAACTTTCGCATCCCATTAATTGCTCTTCTAACTCTTTTAATTCCATAATAAAATCCTCAATCAATGACCAGATAATAAGCTTGGCGTTCTCGTTTTAATCAAGAAAGGCAGTTTTTCTAAAAGAATATCCCTTGCCTGGAAGAAATTCTCCTCAGCAGCTTGAATATTACCAACGGATGGAGAAACTTTCTTAGAAACGTTAGTCATCGTAATTAAATTGCCATCCTTGTCAAAAAGTGCTTGCTCTAATGCAAGGTAATGATACTCAAGCGTTTGAGACTTACTACCATCAATATTTACTACTAAAACATAGTCCGCACCAGCCTTGCGAGACTCATTAATAATATCATATCGTCCAATATTATACACGTCCAGTTTTTCGCTCATAATAATATACGAAGGAATTAGTTCCGTATATTCATCACGAATCATACGTGCTGTATCTGTAATATACGCTATTTCACGCATATGCTTAGACGCGTTCAGCCAAAGCGCCACAACAGGCACTCCTGGAGTAAGGTATTCAGTCTTATCTGCAGGAATATTCCCCAAAGCAATTTGCTTATCATATGCTTTATAGGATTCTTTAACGGAGTAATCAAAGTACATAGTAATGTCATGCTGTACGCTTTTAATTTTGGGAGATAGATGATATTTTACATTCTCGCCGAATTGCTGATAGTTGTCAAAAAAGGTCTGCAAACCGCCAGGAACAGGATCGTTAGTATTAGTCACTCTCCTTAATCTAATACGGTCTCCATATCGAGCCACAAACACCTTGTTGCCAATAGCGGGAGCACCAAATGTAATTACATGAAATTTCTCTTTGGGCATACCTGCGCTAACGAGTCGTTCACCTAAAAGTGTTGCCACAGCACCACCAAGAGAATGTCCTGTAATATAAAGTCTTGCTCTAGGATTTTGCATAATCTTGGCAAAATCGCCAGTCCAGTTTCCATGTTCATCAAAAACATAATTTTTTAAAATAATGTCAGTATAGGTGTTAAACCCAAGATGAACTAAAGGATAATCATTCAGAAACTTTTTATTTTCTTGTTGATTCAAAAATTCGGCATCTTCTTGCTCGTAAGCAATTTTTCGGGTTTTCAAATCAAGACGATAGTCGCCTTTGGAGGCTGAACCACGAATAGCCAAGACATAAACATCTTGATCCAATTCTTCAAAATACGAATAAGACATAGCAAAGTGAGCTTCATCACTACCAGATTTTACGGTATAGGGCGTAACCTGCCAGCCATAACTTCGCATATAATCAAATTCAGCAGAGTCATTAGGTCGATAAACGCCCAAACAACTCCCTGCACAGACCGATGTAAAATAATCATCAATAAATTCTTGAGCATAATGCTCCGCAAAAGCCATTGAAGAATTTATCAACATTGCACATATCATTAGAAGGTATATAAGCTTCATGTTTCCTCCTTAGTCAAAAACACATAAATTATGAGGAGAAACGAAATATATCAGTATTATATCACAAAAATATTATATGTCATTATCACGCAAATTGCATTTAAATACTAAAAAGTTTATTTTAGCACTTGACAAACCTATTGCTAACTATATAGAATATGCATAATCTCTTTGCACTGCTTATATGCAATAACTACAGTACAATCTGATCAGGCGATAAACCAACCTTCTGGTTTTTGCAGCCGGGCCCTCAGGGCAGCAGACCGATGTCTGCGGGACAGAGATGCTCCGCATGACGGCTTTATATTTGCGTCTGCGAACTGCAAAGACATAGGAGGTATTTTTTTATGAATTTTGCGAATGAAAACGAAAAACTGGCAATGGAATGTTCCTTTTATAGTGTCATTGCCAACCTTGCTCTTTCTTTAGGTAAATTAGTTGCTGGTTTCCTTGCCAATTCTGCAGCTATGGTGTCTGACGGTGTGCACTCTGCATCCGATGTTCTCTCAACCTTCGTAGTTATAGCTGGCGTGAAGATGTCTAATAAGGCAGAGGATAATGAACATCAATACGGACACGAAAGAATGGAATGTGTAGCAGCCATTATACTTGCAGGTATGCTTGTTTCCGTAGCATTGGGAATTGGTTACAGTGGCTATGACAAAGCTTTTAATTCCGACGTAAGCGAGTTACAGATTCCTGGTATGCTAGCGCTTGTCGCAGCAATTGTTTCCATTGTCGTCAAGGAAGGCATGTTTTGGTATACCAAAGCAGTTGCCGAAAAGATTAATTCTGGTGCGCTAAAGGCAGATGCTTGGCACCATCGCAGTGACGCAATCTCCTCTGTCGGCGCATTAATCGGTATTATGGGAGCGCGTATGGGTTACCCAATTCTTGACCCAATTGCCAGTATGGTAATTTGCCTGATGATTCTACAAGCTGCTTATGAAGTATTCACAGATGCCATGGATAAAATGGTCGATCATGCAATGCCAGAAGAAGACGTTGATAAAATTAAGCAAATTGTCGAATCTATAAACGGTGTAATTCATGCCGATACAATTACCACTAGACTTTTTGGCAGCAGAGCTTTTGTAGATGTTGAAATTTCTGCAGACGATAATTTAACACTTCTTCAAGCACACGAAATCGCAGAATCAGTACACTATGCAATCGAAACAAACTTCCCCCAAGTAAAACATTGTATGGTCCATGTCAATCCAGCATCTGAGATTGATCATAACCATTGTAAGATGTTAAGCGATTAAATAAATTAACATTGTCTAAAAGAGAGTGAAAAACACTCTCTTTTTTATACGCAAAAACGCTGAACTCACTTAAGAGCTCAGCGTTTTTT